>JASHUV010000208.1 GCA_030039825.1 Thermoplasmata archaeon | reverse complement strand
AGCGTCCATCCGTTCGGCGGTTCGCGGTCCGTCGGGCGGCGCGGCCCGCCCCCCGAGCGGCGTGAGCCCTGATGGAAAGGGGCTGACGAGCAAGAGGACCGCGATGAACGGAGCCGCCCGGGCCATGGCCCGGCCTCGGCGCCCGTTCGATCCGACGCGGAACCCGCGCGCCAATTCCGACCCGCCCGGCAGGTTACCCACGCCTCCATTTATCTCGCGCGACGGGAGTTCGAGTCCCTGTTCGAGGGTCGTCTCGACCGACCTCCGCCTCGAGCGGGGGCCCGGCCCCTACGGGACGTATCTCCATCGAGCGCGCGCCGGCCGCCTGCCCCCGTGCCCGCCGACGGCCACGCCCGCCCGATCCGAGCACGCCCTCGCGACCGGATCCGGGGACCCGCGTCGCGGGCAGCGGCGGGAACCGCACGAGCCGCCGTCCGCCCCCGGCCGTCCGATCCGGGCGGGCGGGTCCGGTGGTCCGGCGCCCTCGCCTCCGAGGGAAGGGTTATCGGCCACACCCCGCCATCGCCGGGCCGTGGCCCCGTACCTCCGGCTGATCCGGGCCGGCAACGTCGGGGTCTCGTTCGTCGGAACGGTCGTCGGGGGGCTCGCGGCCCGGGGCCTCGGGATCGACATCGGATCGGGGGGAGCGCTCGCCCTCCTCCTCGCGGGCGCATCGACGGCCTGTGTGACGGCCGGCGGGAACATCCTGAACGATCTCGGTGACCGGGAGTCCGACCGGGTCAATCACCCGGATCGGCCTCTCGTCACCGGGGCGATCGGGGTGGGCCCGGCCCGGGCGCTCCTGGTCGGCCTGGGGGTCGTCTCGGCGCTCCTGATCCTGCCGCTCGCGCTCGCCACGCCGCTCCTGGTGGCGATCCTCGCCTCGGCCTGGTTCGTGATCCTCGCCTACGAGCGCCGTCTCAAGTCGATCGGACTCCCGGGGAACGCGGCCGTGGCCTACCTCACCGCCGCGGTCTTTCTCTACGGCGGGAGCGCGGCGGGCAACGTCGTCGTCGCCCTCCCGTTCGCCGCGATGGCGTTCTTCGCCACGCTGAGCCGTGAGGTCATCAAGGACATGGAGGACGCGGAGGGGGACGTGGACCGCCGGACCCTGCCGAGGACCGCGGGGCTTGGGCCGGCGGGGTGGGTCGCTCGGGGCGCCGCCGGCGCGGCGATCGTGCTGAGCGTGTGGCCGCTCCTCACCTTCCTCCCCCTGCGCTCCGTCGCCGGGTTTTTGTACGTCGCGTTGGTCCTCGCGGCCGATGGGCTGTTCGTCGCGAGCGTCCGTTGGCTACCGGCCCGACTGCACCAAGAACAGTCGACGAGCAAGCTGGCGATGACCGTGGCGCTTCTCGCGTTCGTGGCGACGGCGTTCCGCTAGGGGGACCGTGGTCGGCCGCGTCGAACACTATCTGGCCGATCGTCTCCGGAAGGGGCCGCTTCACCTGACGCTCATCGACCCGGACAAGACGCCCGGCGAGGCGGCGGCGGCCGTCGCCCGCGGGGCCGCCGAGCAGGGCTCCGACGCCGTGCTCCTCGGCGGCTCGACCGGCATCTCGACGGAGAAGATGGGCGCCACGGCCCGCGCCATCAAGGGGGCGTGCCGACTGCCGGTGATCATCTTCCCGGAGGGGCCGGTCTCCCTCACCCGCGAGGCCGATGCGGTCCTCTTCATGAGCCTCCTGAACTCGCGCAACCTCGATCTCGTCATTCGGCTGCACGCGAAGAGCGCGCCGACGATCCGGGCTCTCGGTCTCGAGCCGATCCCGCTCGGGTACATCGTCGTCGCCCCCGGGATGCGCGTCGGCGAGGTCGGGGCCGCCGACGTCGTTCCCCGGGAGCGGCCGGAGATCGCGGCCGGCTACGCGCTTGCGGCCGAGCTTCTCGGGATGCGCCTCGTCTACCTCGAGGCCGGATCCGGCGCGCCGTCGCCGGTCCCGGCGCCCATGGTCCACGCGGTCCGGGACGTGCTCTCGATCCCGCTCATCGTGGGCGGCGGGATCCGGAGCGGGCCGGACGCCCGCGCGCTCCTCGGTGCGGGCGCCCAGATCCTCGTCACCGGCACCGTGACCGAGGAGGAGGGCCTGGGGGCGGGGTTCAAGGGGATCCTCGAGGAGGTCCGGAAGGCGCGTGGCGACGGATAGTCCCTCCCCGGTCCCGGCGGCTCCCCCCGTCCGCCCGAAGCGACATCGCGTGCTCTTCCGCTCTCCCTCGATCCCCGAATCGGTCGCCCTCATCGTGATCGAGGGCGCCGTCCTCGGGGCGGTGCTCGCCCCCGCGCCGCTGACGGCGGTCGGCCTCGTCGAGTTCGTCCTCGGGATCTTCCTCGCCCCGGCCCTTCTGGCCGGAGTGCTGACCGGCCCGTTCGCCCGCGCGCTCGGGGGACGGCTCGAGCTCCGGCGGAGCCTTCTCTTAGTCGTGACGACCGGGGCGATCGCGCTCCCGATCGCGCTCCTCTGGAGGGGCGTCGGGGTCATCGACGCCGCGGCCCTCCCCCCGGTCGCCGCGATCGTGCTCTTCGTCCAGGCCCCGACGATCTGGATGCGGGAGATGTCGCTCTACGGGGTCTCCCGCCCGTCCCATCCGCGTTCGCTGCCGCCGGCCCTCCTCGGTCCGGTCCTCTCGATGGCGGCCCTCGGCGTGCTCCTGCGCCCGTCCGTCACGCTGTGGATCGAGGGCGTCGTCTTCCTGGTCATCGGCCTTCTCGCCTGCGCGCTCCTATTGAGGGCGGCCGATCGGCCGCTGAAGAGGGAGTTCGGGATCTCCGGCTCGGCGATGATCCGGCCGCTCCTCGACCACATCGGGGAGGGCGACCCGTCGGGAACGGAAGCGCTCGAAGGCTTCTTCGCGCGATTCTCCTCCCCCCAGGACCTGCGCGTCGTCGCGCTCACGTTCTCGAGCGCCGGTCAGGTGGTGGCGACCGTCGCCCTCCCGACCGTCCATCCGGGCCCGTTCGGCCGGCTCGGCGCGAGCGACCTTCCCGAGCGCCTCGCGGCGGCGATCGGTCCGGGCGCCGGCGCGGTCTTCGTCCCCCACACCCCGTGCAACCACGACCAGGACCTCCCGTCGCGCCGCGAGTTCGACCTGGTCGGATCGGCGACCCGTTCGTTGCTCGAGGAGATCGCCCGGTCCCCGGCGGAGCCGGCCGTGGCGAGCCCGCTCGTGGCGGGGCGCCCCGGGAGCCTCGCGCGGGTGCAGCTGATCGGCGGCACCGCGCTCACGGTCGTCACACAGGCCCCGGCCCCGACCGACGACATCGACCTCGCCGTCGTGGACCCGGTCGTCCGCCGCTTGGAGGCCTCCGGAGGGCCCCGGATGGCCGTCATGGACGCCCACAACTCCTACGTGGAGGACGAGGGGGACCTGACCTACGGGACGCCGAAGGCCGCCGAGCTCGCGCGGGACATCGAGGCGTCCGTCGCGGCGGCCCGGGCGTCCTCGCGGCCCGGCCCCCTTCGCGTCGGCGTCGCCGTCCGGATGGGCTACTCGATGGGCGAGGACGGGATCGGGCCGCACGGGATCCGCGTCCTCGTCATCGAGGCGGCGGGGACCCGCACCGCCTACGTGCTCATCGACGGGAACAACCTCGTCGTGGGCCTCCGCGACCGGCTCGTCGGGACCCTTGAGGGGATCGTCGATGCGGCCGAGGTCATGACGACCGACAACCACATCGTCCACCAGGTCGACGGGGGGACGAACCCCGTGGGGGAGCGCCGGTCGGTCGCCGACCTCGCGCGCGACATCCGCGCCCTGACCGAGGAGGCCCTGCACCGGCTCGCCCCGGTCGAGACCCGCGCCGGGAGCCGCGAGCTGCCCGCCATCCCGGTCCTCCGGCCGGGCTGGACCGCTCGGCTTTTGACCTCGCTCGGGGACACGCTCTCGATGTTCACGAACGCCCTTTTGATGACCTTCCTGCTCGTCGTGACGGCGTCGCTCGTCGTCCTGCTCGCGGCCCGGTGAGACGCGCGGGCGGTCCGATGTCCCCCACGTCCTGGCCGGCGTCGCCCGACGGTCCGGCGGCGGCGCTCGGGGACCGTGACGCCTTCGACATGTGGAAGAGCCTCGTCGCGATCGCGCCGACGAACCTCGAGGACCCGGTCCACGGGCGCTACGAGAAGCCGAACTACCCGAGGGCGGCCGACGAGCTCGTCCGGTGGGCGCGCCGGTTCGGCCTCGCGACGCGCCGCTTCGACCCGCTGACCGACCTCCCCCCCGATCCCGCCTACCGGGGGATCCCGAGGCCGAGCGTGATCGTCGACCTCGAGGGACCCGCCGAGGACCGGGTCCTGATCCTCGCCCACTACGACGTCGTCCCGGTGCCCGCTCAGCAGCTCTCCGAGTGGAAGAGCCCGCCCCACGCGCTGACCGCGCGTCCGGACGGCCGGCTCTACGGCCGGGGGTCGAACGATGACCTCGGGAGCGGGGTGGTGAGCTCGCTCATCGCCCTCCGGAGGATCTCGGAGGGCGGCTCGCCCCGGCGGGCCGTCCGGCTCGTGATCTCTCCCGACGAGGAGACCGGGGGGCTCGGCGGGATCGAGGCGATCAAGCTCCACGATCAGGCCCTTCCCGAGCGCGACCCGGGGCGTTTCCTCGACGGGACGATCGCCCTCATCCCGGACGGGAGTCCCCACACGACGGCCGGCTCCTCCGGGCTCGTCTTCGTCGACGGGACGTTCGACGCGCCCGCCGCCCCGGACGAGGTCGTCCGGTTCGGGGAGGCCCTCGTCGGGCTCGACGCGCGGGCGCGCGGATTCCTCTCCCACTTCCGATCCCCGGATTGGCCCGACCACGGCGCCCCGGCGCCCGTCATCACCGGGCGCGCCACGCTGACCCGCTTCGACCTCTCGGACGTCCGCGTCCCTCCCGGCACGCTCGCCTGGACGGTCGGGCACGCCGAGAACGAGGC
>JASHUV010000207.1 GCA_030039825.1 Thermoplasmata archaeon | reverse complement strand
GCCGGCACCCAGACGGTGACGGCGTCGGCGTCGGGAACGCCGACGGTGGACGTCGTCCTCTCGGCCTCCGGGAGCTCCGGGACCTGCGCGAGCGGCGACTTCGCCGAGCTCTTCGCGTTCGACTTCGTGGTCAGCGCCACGAGCGTCAACCAGCAGGACACCGTGTCGATCACGACGCAGATCGGCTCGGGCGCGGTCACGACCAACAGCATCTCCGTCACGCTCATCACCGGCGGCTCCGGGGGACCGTTCGACGCGATCCTCGACCTGTACGTCGACTACGGCTCCCTGAGCCCCCCCTCGGCGGGCATCACGGTGCTCGACCTTGTGGTCCAGTAGCGGCCGGGCCGCGCACCCCGCTCCCGTTCCCGGCGCCGACTCGCCAACCTTTTCTTCCCGCCACCGGGCGGGGCCATCGCGGAGGGGAAGTTGAGCGAGGAGGCGGGCGGGTCCCGTTCGGAGCGCCGCTGGCCCGGCCTCGAGCACGGGCTCCCCTTGATCGTCCTCGGCGTCGCGGCCGTCGGCCTGGCGGCCCTCATCGGCCTCACGCGTTCGGATCCGCTCGACCACGGCTTCGCCTGGGTCCCCTACCTCGGGACGGTCGCCGCGATCTCGCTCGTGGGCGGCGTCGCCACCTCCGCGCTGCCGTGGGAGGCGACGTCCCCCCCCACGCCGCTGAAGGCGAAGCGAGCTCCCGCCCCGGCCCCGGCTCCCCGACCCGCCGCGGCACCGGCCTCCCCCCCGGAGATCCGGAGGGGGCGGCCGCGCCCCGCCTCGCCGGCGCCGGGAGGGTCGGCGACCCCCTCGCGGTCGCGACCGGTCCCTGAGATCGCTCGCCCGACCTCGGCCGCCCCGACGGTCGGTCAGGGCCCCTCGCCGGGGAGCCTCGCCCCCGCGAGCGGATCCGCCCGTTCGAGCTCGTCCGTCGCGGCCGGGTTCTGCACCTTCTGCGGCACGACGCCTCTCCCCGCGAACGATCCCCCCGTCTGCGCGATGTGCGGGGACGTGTTCTGCGCGAACTGCTACGAGAAGGGCCGAGGGGCCGGGCACGCCGGCCTCTGCCCGGACTGCGTCCTGCTCGAGGGCTTCCTTCCCGACGGTCCCGGGTAGACGGGCGGGTCCCGCACGCCCCCCTCCGGCGTCAGCCGGAGGTCGGCGGGGCGACCGAGGAGCACGTCCGGCAGCAGGCGACGTCCACCGAACAACACGCGCAGCAGCGGCAGCACGCCGAGCATTCGCAGCAAGCGCACGCGGGACCCGAGGGCGGAGCGTCGGGCATGCCCACTCCCGACGCTCGGAGGGCCTCGACCGTGATGAACCTGCCGACCGGTTCCCCCCGGAGCCCGGGCCGAGCCGGGGCGGGGCCGTCGACGCGCACCAAGCCGGACCGGGACATGGCCCGGGTCGCGGGAGGTCCGGGGGCTCGGTCCCGGCGACGGACCGGGGGTGGGGCGGGCGACCGGTCGTTACCCGCCGCCGTCGACCTCGTCGTCGGAGGCCGCCGGCCCGTCGCCGCGGTCGGGGGAAGAGGATCGACGGCGACGGAGGAAGAGGAGAGCGGCGGCGACGACGACGACCACGGCCGCCGCGCCGGCGATCCCGAGGAGCTCGGTCCCGCCCGAGCCGGAGGAGGTCGAGCCCGGCGCCAGGACGGTCAGGGTGATGGTCGCGGTCGTGGCGTTCGCCCCGTAGCCGTCGACGATCTCGGCCCAGACCTCGTAGGTCCCGGCCTTCGTGGGCGTGCAGGTGAAGCTCAACGAGGTCGGGGAGGGCGGGACGCAGCCCGGCGGGAGGCCCGACCAGCTCACCTCGTAGCTGCGCGAACCGCCGGAGGCGATGACGGTGAGGTTGAGGAGGCTCCCGACCACCACGCGCTCGTTCCCGGTCGCGAGCACGGCGCTCGGCGCGGGAAGCACGACGATCTCCGCCGCCGCCGATCGGACGGTGACGTTGTTCTCGTCGGTGAGGGTGATCGAGACGGCGTAGGTCCCGGCCGCGGCCGGCGTGCAGACGAGCGAGGTCGAGTCGGCCGTCGGCGGGAAGCACCCGGCCGGGAGGTTCGACCACACCACGGCGTCGTCGCCGGCCCCGGGCGAGAGGACCGGCACGTCGATCACCGTCGACTGCCCGACGTCGAGGGTCGCGTTCGAGACGATCGGCAGGCTGAGCGCGGGGTCCGAGCTGATGGTGATCGCGAAGGTCGGGGTCGCCTCGGAGAGGCCCGACGCGTCGGTGAGGTTCGCCCCCACCCGGTAGGTCCCGTTCTCCGGGAATCGGCAGGCGAACTTGAGCGCCGTCGGGCCGCTCGCCCCGCACGTGGCGGGGAAACCGGTCCAATCGACCGAGACGAGGCCCGAGCCCCCCGAGAGGCCGATCGCGGCGGAGAGGAGGCCCCCGGCGTCGGTCCGGGTCCCGTTGAGCGTGAGCGTCACCGACATGTCCGGGGCGACGGAGAGCGCGAGCGGCGAGGAGACGACCGAGTTCCCGTCGGCGTCCGTCACGTTGACCGAGACCGAGAAGCTCCCGCTCGCGCCGAGCCCGAGGAGGCAGGTGACGTTCGCCGCGTCGAAGGCGGGGCAATCCGGCGGGAGGCCGGACCAGGCGTACTGGTCGTCGCCGGCCCCCCCGGAGGTGCTGACGTTGAGCGCGAGGACCTCACCGACGTCCCAGTAGGGATGCGAGGGCACGGGGCGTTCGACGGTCAGGGTCGGGTCCACGGTGAACGGCAGGGGGGCGCTCGTCACCACCACGCCGGCCGTGTCCCGGACGGAGACGGAGATGGCGGAGGAGCCGACGAGCTCGGGCGTGCAGTTCACCTCCGGCGCGTCGGGCCCCTGGCAGGGCGCGGGAAGGCCCGTCCACGTGTAGGTGAGCGGCGTGGTGCCCGACCCGACCGTGGCGAGGAACGTGACGTTCCCCCCGAGGTCGAGCGAGGGGACGCTCGCCGTGACGCTGACCTCGCCGAGCACGGCGTCGACCGTGACGATCGGGGCGCTCGCGCTCGCGCGCTCCCCGGCGGCATCGACGACGGCGACCGTGACCTGGTAGGTGCCCACCGCCGTCGGATCGCAGGTCAGGTTGTCGGCGTCGACCGAGAGGCAGCCGGCGGGGAGGTTCGACCAGGTGAAGGTGTAGGGCGCCGTGCCGTTCAGCACGCTCGTCGCGAGGTAGAGCGACTGTCCGACCTCGAGCGCGTTCGGGATCGCCCGGGGCGGGATCAGGGACGGGGCGGCGTTCACGAGCACCCTCGTGGAGGCCGAGACGTTGTCGCGGCCCATGAGGTCGGTCACGTCGAGGGCGATCGTGAAGGTCCCCGTGACGTTCGGGGCGCAGTTCAGGATCGCGTTCGGGGGCGCGGTGCAGCCGCTCGGGAGCCCGGTCCACCGGTACGTCCACGGCGACGTCCCCCCGGACTGGACGCCCCGAACGACGAGCGTCTCGCCCGCGTCGATCGTCGTCCCGGGCGTGACGTCGAGGGAGACCTTGAGCGTCGGCTCGGTGAGCAGCTTGACCGGCCCGGAGCTCGCCGACGTCCCTTCCGAGTCGTTGACCCGCAGGCTCACGGAATAGTTGCTCTCCACGGTCGGCGTACATGCGACCCAGTTCGACGTGTTCGCGCCGCAGCCATCGGGGAGCCCGGTCCACGCGTACGTGAGGCCGTTGACGCCGCCGGTCACCGTGGCGTTCAGGAGGAAGGGGACGCCGAGGTGGGCCACGCCGTCCCCGTCGTCGATCGGCCCGATCGTGAGCCGCCCGAAGACCGTGAGGACGACCGTACCGCGGGCCTTGGCCCCCGTCGCGTTCGTGACCGTCACGCTCACCGGGTACCTCCCGCTCTGCGTCGGGGTGCAGCTGAGCGTCGCGGAGTTCGAGGAGGTGCAGCCCGACGGGAGCCCCGAGTAGGCGTAGCTCAGCGCGCTCGCACCGCCGCCCGCCACGACCGCGAAGGTCGCCGCCACCCCGTCGGAGACGATCGCGGGGGTCACGTTGTACGACCGGATCGACACCGCGCTCGGCACGGGTTCGAGGAGGCCGACCGAACCTCCCGAGGCGATCGCGAGGCCGGCGGGGGCCGTGACGGCGAGGAGCGCCCCGTTCGGTGACTTCGTCGTCCCGCCGAAGGTGTAGGGGACGGTCAGATTGGCGATCGGGGCGAACGAGCTGGCCCCGAAGAGCCGGAGGTTCTGGGTGGCGTTCGACGTCGCGACGACCATCGCGCCGAGGCTCGGGTCGTAGGCGACCGCCTCCGGCTCGCCGTTGGCTCCCGTCGAGAGGTTCGCGACGGTGCGGTTCGTGGCGAGGTCGAGGACGGTGACGTTGGAGGAGGCGTTGTTGGTGACCCAGACCGTCCCGTCGGCCGGGTCGAGCGCGATCCCGCCCGGGCCCGAGCCGACGCCGTGGAACCCCGAGACCCGGTCGGTCGTCGTGTTCACGACGTAGACCCGGCCGTTCGTCGCGGGCAGGGCGACCTCGGCCGGCGAGGCGCTCCAGGCGATCTCGGTCCCCCCGATCGTGAACGGCAGGGCGATCGCCGAAACGGCCGGGATGGCCGGGTTCACGTCGTAGAGGTCGTCGCAGACGCCGCTGCCGCAGGTGACGTACCCCTCCGCGTAGAGGTGAGCGCTCGCCGTGTCGACGACGACCGGCCCGCCTCCGTCGGCCCCGAGCGTGATCGTGGTCTGGACGGCGAGGCTCTTCGAGTTCAGCAGCTGGAGGCCGCCCCCGATCGAGCCGACGGCGACGAGTCCGTCGGAGGCATCGTAGGCGATCCCGGTCGGGTCGGACCCGACGGAATGGGTCGCGTTGACGAGCCCGCTCGTCAGATTGACGGCCTCGACCGCCCCGAGAAGCGGGTCCAGGAGGTCGAGGACGTTCCCGGCCGGCACGAGGGTCGCCGCCCGCGGGGAGAACGCGAGCGGGACCGTGGCGGTGATGGACAGGGAGGAGACGTTCAGGACCGAGAGATGGGCCGGCCCCGAGGCCGCCACGAAGATCTCGCCGGCGGCGGCATCGAGGGCGAGACCGAAGGAGCCTCCCGAGGGGGCCACGTCCACCGACCCCACCCAGCTCAGCATGCCTCCCGAATCGTGGACGATCTCGACGTCGGGCTGGCTCTGGCTCGAGACGAGGAGGGCGCCGGTGCCGGCCGTCAGCGGGACGGCGAGGACCTGCGTGCCGCACTCGCCGGGCTTGCCCGGGCCCCCGACGATGGCGGAGGAGACCACCGTCGCGGTCGCGACGTTCACGAGGGAGACGTTCGCCCCCCCCTTCGAGGCGCATCCGGTCACGGCGAGGTCGCCCGAGCTGGGATCGTAGGTGATCCCCCACGGCACCAGGGTCGTCACCGTGATCCAAGTGACCGGCGCGTCGGTGGTGACGTTGACCTCGACGATCGTGCTGTTCGAGGCGAGCGTTGTGAACACGGCGTTGTCCGCGGGGACGTAGACGGAGTCCTGCGGACCGCCGCCGATGGGGACCTCCGCGACCATCGCATCGGTCTGGAGGTTGAGGACGTCGAGGGTGCCGCTCGCGTCGTCGTCGCCGAAGAGGAGGTCCGCCGTCGGATCGATCGCGAGCCCCCCGACCCCCGATCCGAACGTCACCGATCCGACGAACGTGTTGGTCGTGGTGTTGATGAGATCGAGGAAGTCGGTCCCCTGCGAGACGTACAGGAGCCCCGTCACCGGGTCCAGGGCGAAGTCCCACGGCGACGGGCTCGGTCCGGCGCCCGAAGGGGGGACCGTCCCGGAGGCGAGGGAGATCGCCGCGTCGACCCGCAGCGTGGTCGCATTGAGGGCCGCGATGACCGAACTCCCGTCGGCGGCGACGTAGACCTCCCCGTTCGCGCTGTCGAAGAGGGCGGCGGTCGGGGCCGTGAGCTCGGGCGCGGCGACCGCCCCGGAGAGGTTCGCGCTGCCGAGGAGTCCGAGGGTGTACGGGACGTAGGCCCCTCCGCCGACGGCGGGACCGAACGGGAGGGCGGCGGGGACGGGCCCCGCGGCGACCGGGCGGTTCGCCCGGGTCGTCGTGCCGAGGGAGCCGGCGGCGAGCGGCGACGCGGCCAGGACGGCGATCGACGCGACGAGAACGATGCGGAGGAGTT
>JASHUV010000206.1 GCA_030039825.1 Thermoplasmata archaeon | reverse complement strand
CTACGACTACGCGGAGAACCGGAAGAAGGAGATCCCCCCGGACCGCAAGAGGCGGCTCGAGGCCGATGCCGTCGACCCGGCGTCGGAAGGGTGGGCCTGAGGGCGCGCTTCCAGTGGAAACCGGGGGGTGGGGCTTCCCCGTGCTAGGCCGGTCGGATGGCCACCCAGGGAAAGTGCCCGTGGATCCAGGACGTCCCTCAGCCCCGTCGCCCCACCAGCGTCAACGGGTCACGGTAAGGCTGCTCCCGTCAGGACCTGACCCGGTTCCCGTGATGGATAACCGCTAGGGCGCTCCTCCGAGCGCTCGTCGCGGTGCCCGCGGCCCGATGGAACAGGGCGTCGACGGAACGATCCCGGACGAACTCCTCCCCTGAGCGTCGCTCCGACCTGTCACCCCCGCTGAGGACGGTTTCGGTGTAAAAGGGGACGCCCAACCCCCCGGTCCAGCCTAGCGCCCCGTCGACGGGCCGAGCGTATTTAACGTGCGTCGCGCCGCGTCTCTCCCCCGTTTAATATCCGACGGCCTTCGACCCCGGACGCCTCCGGTGCCGGGCCCGGCCCCGGGGGACCCGAGGTTCCGCGGATGTCCGACGAGCCGGCGCCCGAGGCTCCGACCTACCCGACCGATCCGGCGGTCCCGCCGATGGAGGGGGCCCCCGCTCCGGGAGGGGCGCCGATGGCCGCCCCGGCCGTGCCCGGGCCGGCGCCGACGGCGGGCCGCGGGAGGATGCTCGCCGCGATCGCCGCCGTGGTGGTGGTGGTGATCGTCGTCGTGGCGGCGCTCGCCCTCGTCGGCGTCGGGCCGTTCCACAAGACCTCGACGGCCGGCAGCGGGACGAACGGCGCCGACACCTACACCGAGGCCCGCGCGGCGGCGAACTCGACCGCCTCCTCCGCCGGCGCGGGGCCCTGGGACGTCTTCTACGCGGCCGGGATCGACCTCTCCTCGCCGGCGACGATCGACCTCACGACCGACTTCCCCACCGACTCCTTCAGCGACGGCCTCCTCGCCTGCAACGGGGCGTTCGCGAGCGGCCTCAGCACGACGGTCGTCGTCCCGTCCTACTCCGGGAACCTCGGGGCCGGCGCGGCGCCGGCCTGGATCTTCGCGATGTACGAGACCTCGGGCACGATCCTCCTCGTCGGGGTCATGTCGGGGCAGGCGACCATCTGGGAGACGTTCTCCGGCGCGGACTGCGCGACGATCACCTCCTACCTGGGGGGGCTCGCGAACGGGATCGTCGACAGCTCGGTCGCCGTGGCGGCGGCGTGGAACGATGGCGGGTCGTCGTTCGCCTCCGCCCACCCCGGCGGGTCGCTCGTCATGGCGGCGCTCCCGGGGACCCTCGGCCTGACGGCGGTCTGGGACGTCGCCTACGCCACCTGCCCCGTCACCGGCTCGCCGGCGTCCGGGACGACCTACTACGAGTTCAACACCTCGGTCTCCGAGGCGACCGGATCCGTCCTCGCGACGCCGACGGCGGGATCCACCAACTGCTCCAACTACACCCTCACGAGCACGCCGACCGGCGGCTCGGGATCGAGCACGGCGGGCTGCGTCGACTGCCCCGCCCTGGGCTCGGTCCTCGGCATCTCGAGCGCCACCCTGGGGTCCGACGACGACTGGACGTTCACCGTCCAGTCCGCGTCGGGCGGGATCACGATCGGCGACCTCGACATCGACGTGTTCAACACGACGGCCGGCGCGAACGACACCACGCACTTCGACAGTTGGGAGCTCGACGCCGCGTCCGGCTGCGGGCTCGACTTCGGGCTCACGAACTCGACCTACTCGGCGACGCCGATCTTCGGGAGCGTCTGCGCGGGGACGACGGGGCCGACGGTGGTCCTGACGGCCGGCATGGTCGTCGACCTCACGACGGTCCCGGGGGGCTACGGCGGGAGCTTCGACGAGGTCGAGATCACCGCCCCGTCGCACGACACCGGCCTCCTGATCGCGTCGTTCACCTAGGCCGTCGGAGGGCGGCGAGCGCCGTCCCTACCGGATGTGGTCGAGCGAGAAGGAGCCGAGCGAGAACGCCCGCTTCGTGAACGTGTAGCCGACCCACGCCCGCGACTGGACGTCGGAGACGCCCCGGACCGAGAGGAACGTCTTCAGCTGCTCGACCTTGAGGTTGATCGAGCCGTCGACCATGTGCTCGAGGGTCTCGAGGTCCGACTCGGTGTGCATGCCGGTCTCGAGGAGGTAGTAGCCGGCGGCGCCGTCGAGCTTCCGCCGGCCCGTGAACGGCTGGAGGAAGCGGAACATCGCCGCCGTGTCGAGGTAGGCGGTGACGGTCGACACCGACTCGAAGACGAGCCGGTAGGTCGGCGCCTTCTCCTTGAGCTCCTGGCTGTAGGAGTTGACGGTCTGGGTGAGCTGGTCGAGGACACCGCGGTCGGTCGTCTGGAAGAGGCGCACCCCGGGCTCGCTCTGCGTGACGCCGAGGCTGCGCGAGTAGAGGTCGACGTAGCGGACGAGGCCCCGTCCCTCGAGCTCGCGGTAGCTCGGCAGGAGCTGGACCATCTCCTCGCGGACCTGGGTGAACGTCTTGTCGGCGACGACCCAGATCGCCGGGATCCCCCGGCGCAGCCCCTCGGCGACGAAGAGGCGCGCGAGGAGCTCCTTCCCCGTGTGGGCGGGCCCGCTCACGAGGACCTGAGCGCCGCTCGGGAGCCCGCCGAAGAGGAGGTCGTCGAGCCGGCGGACGCCGGTCGACTGGCGCGTCTCCCGCGCGTCGGCGGTCGCCGCGGCGTGCATCTCCTCGGCGCCCTGGGCGACCGCGCGGCTCTGAAGGTCCTGGATCTGCTCCTTGAGGAGCGACTCGCGCGAGGCGAGCGCCTCCTCGCGCTTCGTGATCTCGTTCTTCAGGTCGTCGAGACGCTGGCGCTCGACCGGGTTCGTCCCGCCGGACTGCTCGACCTCGAAGCGGGCCCGCTCGACCGTCCGCGCCTCGACCTCGAGCGTCTGCTTGAGCGTCCTCAGCTGGACCTCCCACTGGCCGAGCTGCTTCTCCTTGAAGCGCATCGGCTCCTTCTGGCGCTCGAGCTGGTCGGCGGCGGCCTTGATCTCGTCGAACTTCGCGCGCAGGTCGCCCTCGCGCGTCGCGATCTCCTTCTCGCGGTTGTCGAGCTCCCGGAGCTTCGCGGCGACGACCTCGGGGAGGGTCCTCTCCTGCTCCTGCAGGAGCGCGGCCCGGGCCTTGAGGTTCCCGGCCTCGCCCCTCAGCTCGCGGAGCTCGGCGTCGGCCCTGGCGAGACGCTGGCGGAGCTCGGTCTCCTTCTCGGCCTGACCGGCCTCCCGTTCCGCGAACTCCGTCCTCAGCCGGGCCTCCGTCTCGGCGGCGATCGCCGGGGAGGCGGGCCCCTTCCCGCCGTCCCCGCTCGGCAGGAGCTGCAGCTTGAGCGCGGCGATCTCCGCGTCGCGCTCCCGGAGCGCCTGCTCGCGCGTCGCCGCCTCCCGGGCCCGGACGTACTTGATGACGGCGACGGAGCCGCGCTTGACCTGCTCGGCCTCCTCCTCGATCTTCGCCCGCCGCGCGCGCTCCTCGAAGAGCTGGCGCTGGAGGCCCTGGAGCTCGGTGAGGAGGGAGGCGGGGTCGAAGCGGTCGGTCCTCGCCCGGTCGAGCAGCTCGGTCAGCCAGCCGATGACGGCCTGCTCGCGGTCGAGGAGCATCGCCGGGATCTCGGTGCCGAGGGCGAGGTCCGGGGCCGGCGCGATCGGTCCGGGGACCGTCGGACCCTCGGGGTTCTCCGCGCCGGGGGCCGGGGGCGCGAGCTCCGCCCGGGTCGTCGGCGGGGGGGGTTCCGCCACGGAGCTGCCCATCGTCGGGGCGGACCGGATCCACGCCTCCATGGCGCCCTCGTCGCCGTCGACCCACCGCTTGACGACCTCCGTCGACGAGCGGCCCGCGGCGGCGGGGCGGCGGCGGCGCGACGGGGGCCCCTTCGCGCGCACCGAGCTCAGCATGCGTTCCCCGACGGCCTCGTCGTCGGACGACGCGCCCGCGGCGTCCGCCGCGGGGGCCCTCAGGTGGTCGACCTCCTCGGGGGTGAGGCCGGCCTTGAGGAGATCGTCCGGGGAGGCGCCCCGCACGGCGGCGGCGTCGGTGAACCCGGCGGCGACGAGGCGGCGAGCGCTCTCCGGGCCGATCCCGAGCTCGCGGCCCAGCCGGTCGACGAGCTCCGGGTCGGCGGGGTTCTGGGCTGGGGCCTCTTCCGGCGGGTCCTCCATCCCCTCCTCAGTCCCGGGGCCCGATAACCGGCCCGTGGGACATAGCCGTTACCATGGAGCCGCCGACGGCCGTCGCGGCCTAAATAGGCGGGACGTTCGTCGGGGCGCCATGGACGGGACGGAGCGGGCGGCGATCGCGGGCCGCTTCGCGACCGAGGTCCTGACGCCGGAGGAGCTCACCCGGCTCTTCGCCACGAACGACCACCCCCGGGCGTACATCGGCTTCGAGCCGTCCGGGCGGCTCACCGTGGGCCATCTCGTCTGCGCGCGCACGATGCGCTCGCTCCTCGAGGCGGGCTGCGAGCTCACGGTCTTCCTGGCCGACTGGCACGCCTGGATCAACGACAAGCTCGGCGGCTCGCTCGATCGGATCCGGGCCGCCGGGCGGTACATGGAGGCGGCGTTCGGCGCGCTCGGCGTCGATCCGGCGAGGACGACGTACCGCTGGGCGAGCGAGCTCGTCGGCCGGACGGAGTACTGGGAGCGGGTCGTGCGGATCGCCAAGGCGACCTCCCTCGCCCGGACGCGCCGGGCGATGACCGTGCTCGGCCGGTCCGAGGAGGAGGTCGATCTCGACACGGCGAAGCTGTTCTACCCGGCGATGCAGGCCGCCGACATCTTCGAGCTCCCGGTCGAGATCGCCTACGCCGGGATGGACCAGCGCCGCGCGCACGTCCTCGCCCGGGAGGTCGCCCACCACTACGGTTGGCCGCTCCCGGTGGCGATCCACACGCCGCTCATCCCCGCCCTCTCCGGCGCCGGGCGGATGGACCTCGCCTCGGGCGCGCCGTCGGCGAAGATGTCGAAGTCCGACCCGGGGAGCGCGATCCCGATCCCCGCGACACCGGAGGAGATCGACGAGCGCCTTCGCCGGGCGTTCTGCGTCGCGAAGCAGGTCGAGGGGAACCCGGTCGTCGACCTCGCCCGCCACGTGGTCCTGCCCTGGCAGGGCCGGCTCTCGGTCGACCGCGCCGCCGAGCACGGCGGTCCGGTGGAGTTCGGGAGCGAGGCCGCGCTCCTCGAGGCGTGGCGCTCGGGGGCGCTGCATCCCTCCGATCTCAAGGGCGCCGTCGGCCGGGCCCTGACGGAGATCCTCGCGCCCGCCGGGGAGCGGTTGAAGGGCGTTCCCGGCGCCGACGGCACCTTCTGACGGCCGTCCCGCCCCGGCACGCTAAATACCCCCCGCCCTAGCGACCCCCTACCCGTGAGCCGAGGACCCCGTACGGGTTCCGCTGACGCGAGGTGGTAAGAATGGCGCGCCCGATCTACGTCCGGTTCGAGACCCCCGCCGATCTCGCCGACAAGGCCCTCCAGCTCGTGCAGATCGCGAGCGAGTCCGGGAAGCTCCGGGTGGGCACGAACGAGGTGACGAAGTCGAGCGAGCGCGCCGAGGCGAAGCTCGTCGTCATGGCCGAGGACGTCGACCCCGTGGAGATCCTCATCCACGTGCCGATGCTCTGCGAGGAGAAGCGCATCCCGTACGTCTACGTCCCGAAGAAGCAGCGGCTCGGCCAGTCCGCCGGGCTCACGAAGTCCGCGGCGAGCGTCGCGATCGTCGAGGCCGGCGAGGGGAAGGGGCTGCTCGAGGAGATCTCCCAGAGCGTCCCCGCTCTGAAGAAGTAGGACCGGCCGAAGGCCGCTCGGGGGGCAGGGGATGGTCGAGGAGAAGGGTTCGCCGGCCGAGGTCGTCGAGCTCATCGGCCGCACCGGGATGGCCGGGGAGGCGACCCAGGTCAAGGTCCGCGTCCTCGCCGGACGCGACCGCGGCAAGATCATCACGCGCAACGTCGCCGGCCCGATCCGTCTCGGCGACGTCCTCATCCTGCGCGAGACGGCCCGCGAGGCCCGCAAGCTCTCCGTCCGGTAGACGAGGGGAGGGGGAGGGTCCGATGGTCGTCAAGCGCCAGTGCTCCTTCTGCGCCGGCGAGATCGAACCGGGTACCGGCACGCTCTACGTCAAGCGCGACGGGACGGTCTTCCAGTTCTGTTCCTCCTCCTGCCGCAAGCAGCAGCTGCACCTGGGCCGCGTCGGCCACCGGCGGAAGTGGACCCGCGCGCACGCCACGAAGCGGCTCGCGGAGCACCACGCCTCGACGGCCGCCGCCGCGAAGGGCGGCGCGGCCGCGAAGGGAACGACCTCCCCGACGCCCCGCCCGGCGCCGACCGCCTCCCCCGCCTCCTCGCCCGCTCCCGCGTCCGCTCCGGCGCCG
>JASHUV010000205.1 GCA_030039825.1 Thermoplasmata archaeon | reverse complement strand
TCCTGTCGAGCGGCCTCGGGCTCGGGCTCATCATCGGGATTCCGATCATCATCGTGGTGGTGGCGCTCCTCGTCGTCCTCATGCGGCGCAAACCGGCCCCGCCGGCCGCGACGAAGGCCGCGGCCCCCCCTCCATCGAAACCGACGTAAGGTCGGGGCGCTCCCCCGGGCCTCCGGGGGAGGCGGATGACGTCGGGGCCGTCGGGACAGCTCTCGGTCGGCCTCGTCGGTACCGGGGCCATCGAGATCCCGCCGCCCGCCTACGGGGCCGTCGAGGAGTACATCGCGAACCTCGCGAGGGAGCTCTCGGCACTCGGCCACGAGGTCGCCGTGATCAACCCGAGACCGGGCTTCGGCCCGTCCCGTTGGCAGGAGGTCGCGTCGGCCGCGAGCCTGCCCGCGAAGCTCCGGGGGGAACGCTTCGACGTCCTCCACGTGCACTCCCCGATCACCACCGAGGCGCTCCTCCTCTCCGGCCGCGGGTACGTGCTCACCTCCCACTCCCGCTACTGGCGCTCGGAGGTCCGCGGCCGGGACCGCCTATGGCTCGCGCGCGATCGCCTCGCGGTCCGACGCGCGGAGGCGGTGGTCGCCCTCACCCCGCAGGTCCTGCCCACGTTCCGCTCGCTCAGGGGAGGACGGGACCCGGAGAGCGTCCGCGTCGTCCCCTTCGGCGTCGACGTCGACCGGTTCCGGCCCCCGCCGGACGGTTCCGATCGCGCCGGAGCGATCGGGCTCGGGGTCGTCGCGGTCCACAAGCGCTTCGACATCCTCGCGGCGGCGACGAGGAGGGCGGGGCTTGCCGCTCGCGTCATCGGCAGGATCGCCGACCCGGCCGCCCGCGAGGCCGCGCGGCGTCAGAACCCCGAGCTCACGTTCGTCGGTGAGGTCAGTCGGGAGGCCTTACCGATCGAGCTCGCCCGGGCCCGGGTCTTCGTCCATCCGTCCGACATGGAGCTCGCGAGCGTCGCCACCGTCCAGGCGATGGCATGCGGTCTCCCGGTGGTCGGCTCCGACCTCCTCGAAGGGATCGTGACGCCCGGGGTCGACGGGTTCCTCGTTCCGCACGCGGCCCCGTTCGAAGAACGCGTGCAGCGGACGGCGGACCACCTGCGCCGGCTCTCGGAGGAACCGGAGCTCTGGCGAGACATGTCAATGGCCGCCCGCGCGGCGGCCGTCGAGGAGCACGCCTGGCCCGCGATCGCGCGTCGCGTCGCGGAGTTCTACGCCCGCGTCGTCTCCGCCCGTGCGTGAGAGGGCCCCTCCCGGGGCCAGAGACGCCGCGCGGCGATCAGGTGCATGATCTCCGAGGTGCCGTGGGCGAGCGCCCCGCTCCGGACGTCCCGGAGCCGACGTTCGTGCGGGAGCTCGGAGGAGTAGCCCCGCCCGCCGGAGAACTGGAGGGCATGATCGATCGTCCGAAGGGCGATGTCGGTCGCCAGCCATTTCGCGAGGGCCGCCTCCGCGTCGGAGGGGGGGGAGGAGCCGGCCCGCTCGAGCGCCCGCCGAACGTAGAGCTCGGCGGCGTCGAGGAGCGCCCAGTCCTCGACGAGGGGGAAGCTCACCGCCTCATGCTCGGCGAGCGGTCGCCCGAACGTCGCCTTCAGGCCGACATCGGCCACGACCTCGTCGAAGGAGGCCCGCGCGACCCCGACGTAGATCGCCGCGAGGAGGAGGCGTTCCCGGCTGAGCTCCTCCCGCAGGAGGGCGAACGCCCGACCCTCCGCCCCGAGTCGCTGCTCGGCGGGCACGAGGACATCCTCGTAGACCACCGTCCCCCGCCCCATCCAGCGCTCCCCGAGATCGGGGACGACGCGTCGGCTGATCCCGGGTAGGTCCTGCGGGACGAGGAAGGCGGTCAGCCCGGTCGCCGACGCTTCCCCCCCCTCGACCCTCGCGAAGACGATGGCGGCCGTGGCCTCGCTCGCGAACGCCGCCTGGGACTTGATGCCGGTGAGGCGGTAGTCGCCCCCACGGCGGACGGCCCGGAGGCTCACCGCCTGCGCGTCGGAGCCCGCGCCGGGCTCCGTCACCTGGTTCCCGATGAGCACCTCCCCCCGGACGAGCGGTCGGAAGTAACGATCGATCAGCCCTGCCTCCCCGCCCTCGGCGAGCACGGAGGAGAACTCCGGCTGAAGGGAGAGCTTGGCGAACGTCGTCCCCGACAGGTAGGCCCACCGATAGAGCGCGGCGCCGACGTCGACCATCGGGAGCCCTCGGCCCCCGAGCGCGGGAGGGATCCGGAGTCCGAGGAGCCCACGGCGTCCGAGCTCCCGGAACTCCTCCCGGGGGAACCGGGGCGAGCGATCGAT
Organism: Thermoplasmata archaeon; assembly: GCA_030039825.1. Lineage (GTDB taxonomy): Archaea > Thermoplasmatota > Thermoplasmata > Lutacidiplasmatales > UBA184 > Lutacidiplasma. The sequence goes on along the minus strand of JASHUV010000205.1, from coordinate 1,999 downwards.
CTCGGCCGCCCGGTCGGCGAGATGGAGCTCCCGGACCGCGGCCTCCACCTCGGGAACGATCGGGGGGAGGGGGGACGGAAGGAGCGGGGCGCTCACAGACCCTCGCGCACGAAGTACGGGGCCGAGGGCGGCGCCCCTCCGGGCGGGGGGCATTCTCCGATGACCCGGGCCGACCGGAGCGCTTCGACCTGCTCGGGCGAGTACTCGAGGAGGTCGAGAAGGATCGAACGGTTGTCCTGACCGAGCCAGGGCGCTCCCCTCCAGATCCGCCCCGGGGTCCGGTCGAAGCGGGGGGCGATGCCGGCTCCCTTGACGCGGCCGGCGATCGGGTCCTCCCACTCCACGAACATGCCGCGCTCGCGGTAGTGCGGGTCGCGGGCGATCCTCGCGATGTCGTAGACCGGTGAGATCGCGAGATCGAGCGATCGACCGAGCGCCTCGAGCTCCTCCCCGGTCCGCTCCTTGAGGGCCTCGGAGAGCGCCGCATCGACCTCCTCCCGGTGCGCCATCGCCCAGCTCGCGGACTCCGATCCGGCGGCGTCGATCCTGAGCCAGTCCCGCAGCGCGCGCCAGCTTCCGGCGGTCGGGGTCGCCACGACGACCCAGCCGTCCCGGCAGGCGTAGACATCGTACGGGTAGAGGCGGGCATGGGCCGTCCCGTGTCGCCCCCGGACCACCCCGCGGAGGAAGTAATCGAGAGCGAGGTTCTCGAGCAGGGTGAAGAAGACCTCGTACTGGGCCACATCGATCGACTGGCCCCGTCCGCTCTTCTCCGCGGCCACGTACCCCATCATCGCGGCGACCGCCGCCGCGAGCCCCGTGACCGTGTCGTTCATCGCCGTCCCCGCGCGCATCGGCGGCGCCGGGTCGGGCGCCCCCTGGAGGGAGAGGTAGCCGGAGTACGCCTGACCGATCAGGTCGAAGGAGGGGGCCCGGACGCGGGCGGGGTCCCCGGTCCGTCCGAACCCCGACACGTGAACGATCGTGAGGCGGGGGTTCGCCGTGCGGACCTCCTCGTCCGAGAGGCCGAGCCGGTCGTACGTCCCGGGCCGCGACGACTCGATCCAGATGTCCGAGCGGGCGATCAGGTCGAGGAAGACCTCCCGGCCGCGGGGATCGGCGAGATCGACGGCGAGCGAGAGCTTGTTCCGGGAGTACTGGACCCAGGACTCCGAGACGGCCGACGGCGCGGCACGGCCCTCCGGGACGAGGGGAGGGAGGAGGCGCGTCGGGTCGGAGAACGGCGGCGCGAAGGGCGGGCCCTCGACGTGGATCACCTCGGCGCCGAACTCGGCGAGGTAGGTCGCGGCCCAGGGCCCGGCGACGAAGCGCCCGGAATCGACGACCCGCAGACCGTCGAGGGGGCCGAAGGAGGGGACGAGGCGCGGGCGATCCGGGACGGCCGCCATCGCCCGCCGGCGCGGCCGGTCCACCATAAGGCGCGGGGTTCACCCCGAAACCCCGAGGTCCAAATACCGTGTCCCGGCTCCGCCGCCGATGACCGAGCCCCCCTGGGTCCGCTACGAGGGCGACGCGTTCCGCCGCGAGCTCACGAACTACAAGATGGCGAACCACCCGTTCCGGACCCATCCGTTCTTCCGCGATCTCGAGGCGGGAAAGGTCCCCCGGGAGACGGTGTTCCGCTGGGCGACCCAGTTCTACCCGTGGCTCTCCTGCGTCCCGATCGCGATGGCCGAGCGCTTCGCTCGGACCTCCTGGGACAGCGCGAACGACCGCTTCCGCGTGATGATCCTCGACCAGCTCGTCGAGGAGGCCGGCGATCCGAAGGGGAAGGAGCCCGGTCACCCCGAGCTCTGGCTGCGCTTCTGCGAGGGGCTCGGACTCCCGCGGACGAAGGTCGTCGGGGCCCCCCTGCTCCCGAGCACGCTCGTCGCCATCGACGATTTCCTCTACATCAACCGGGAGATGCCCTTCTACATCTCCGCGGCCGGCTCGAGCGAGCCCCCTAACGTCGAGCTGTGTCAGCGCCTCCTGCCGG
>JASHUV010000204.1 GCA_030039825.1 Thermoplasmata archaeon | reverse complement strand
ACGGCGACGTCGACGTCGTCTCGAAGAACTACTACGCCCCCCGGCTCGGGTACGTCACGGTCCTCCACGGTCTGAGCGTCGTGGGCGAGGTCCACGCCGGGTCCGACGGGTTCGGGATCGTCTACGACCCGGTCAGCGAGGACGTCTACGAGATCGACAGCACCGAGCAGCTCACGGCGTCGTCCAACGACAACGTGACGATCATCCACAACCTGACGGAGGTCGCGAACATCACCGCGGGCCCGGAGTCGTACTTCGGGGCCTACGACCCGGCCGACCAGGAGATCTACGTCGCGAACCGCTACAACGGGAGCGTGGCCGTCATCACGACCCGCCTCGCGGAGGGACCCCTCACCGGGAGCCCGTCGGGCACCCCGGTCCGGACCTCCGAGGTCAACGAGACGGTGAACTTCACCGCCCCGCTGAGCTCCCTCGGCGCCACGCCGGACACGGTCGACCTCACCGCCCACCCCTCGTCGGGCCTGGGATGCGCGACCGGGGGCCTCACGTCGACCGGATTCGGCACGGCCAACGCGACGGCGAGCTGTACCCCGACCTCGCCCGGCACCTACGAGCTCTGGCTCAACGTGACGGACTCGGAGGGTTCCGTCGTCTGGGCCCACCTCAATTGGACGGTGATCCCCCGGGCCGTCGTCTCGGACCCGCTCGCGAACCGGAGCGCGGTCGATGCCGGTGCGTCCGTTCGCTTCAACGTCAGCGCGTCCGGTGGATCGGGGACGCTCACCTACCGGTGGACCGGTCTGCCCGCGAACTGCTCGGGACTGACGAGTCCCATCGCGACCTGCCTCCTCGACGCGGTCGGCACCACCACCGCCAACGTCCGGGTCACCGACGGGCTGGGCGTCACGATCGTCCCGGCGAGCTCGGCCGTCGTCCACGTCTACCCCCGGCTGGCGGTCCTCGCCGTCGCCGCCAACCGGACCGAAGCGGACCTGGGGCAATGGATCGGCTTCTCCGTCGGATCGTCCGGCGGCGACCCGCCGCTCACCTACTCCTGGACCGGCCTCCCGGCGACCGAGTGCCTCAACACCTCGAGCGCCTCGCCCTCCTGCCGACTGACCGCCACGGGGGAGCTGTCGGTGAGCGTCAACATCACCGACGCCGCCGGCCTCACGATCCCCGGCAGCGCTCCGGCCACCGTCCGGGTGGTGGGCGACCCCACCGCGGGGCCCGCGGCCGTTTCCACGACCTCCGCCGATGTCGGGCAGACCGTCGACTTCACCGCGTCCGCTTCCGGGGGGGCCGGAGGGTTCCGGTACACCTGGAACGGATTACCGGCGACGTGCGACGGGCTCGCCACCGCGAACGTCAGTTGCACGTTCTTGACGGCGGGTTCGGTGAACGCCTCCTACATCGCCACCGACGGGGACGGGGTCAGTGCGGTCGCGAGCGGGCGGACCATGGTCAGCGTCTACAGCGACCCCTCGGTCGGGGCGCCCCGGGCGAACCGGACGACGGTCGACGTCGGCCAGGGCGTCGCCTTCACGGCGGCCGCGACGGGCGGCTACGGGGGGTACACCTACCGCTGGACCGGACTGCCCGGCGCCTGCCCGAGTTCGGGGGTCGCCTCGCCGGTCTGCTCCTTCCCGGCGGCCGGAACGGTCACCGTCGGGGTCTCGCTCGTCGACGGGAACGGCGAGGTCGCGACCGGCCCGGCGAGCGTGACGATCACGATCCTGACCGACCCGTTCGCCTCGCCGGTCGCCCTCTCGTCGGGCACGGTGAGCTCCGGCGCCGAGGTCACCGTGAGCGTGGCCGCGACCGGTGGCGCGACGCCGTACCGGTACGACTGGAACGGCCTGCCGCCGGGCTGTACGGGTTACTCGACGGCCCGCCTGACCTGCGATCCGTCGGCGCCCGGAACCTACGCGATCTCGGCGACGGTCACCGATGCGCTGAACTTCTCCGTCACGGGGAACGCCACCACCCTGACCGTGACCTCCTCGGGCTCGCCGGGCGGGACGAACGGCTCGCGATCCGGGGCCGCTTCCCCGGGCGGGCTCGAACTCGTGCTGGTGGGCCTCCTCGTCGTCGTCGCGCTATTGGCGGCCGCGCTCGTGTGGTCGCGCCGGGGACGGGGCAGGACGGGCACGCCGTCGGCGCCGCCCACCGAGCCGGACGCGTTCGCGGGCGATCCGTCCCCCCCGTCGGCGGCCGATCGCGACGATCCGCCCGGTTAGGGGGTCTCGATCGGGCCCCGCGCCGGGCGACAGACCGGGCCGTGGCGTCGGACCGGACCGTGGCCCGGGGCGATTTATCGGGGCGGACCGTGCCCGGGCCGTGCCGGCGGGCCCGGTCGTCGTGCTCGGGGCGAGCTCCCTGGTCGGGAGCGACCTCGCGGTCCGGCGCGCGGCATCGGGGGACCTCCTCGCGGTCGGCCGGAGCGATCCCGCCCGCGTCGGCGTTCGGGGGGCCCGGTTCCTCCCCGTCGACCTCGCCGACCCGGACGCCGTCCGCCGGTTCTTTCGCGGTCGTCGGGGCGACGCCGCCTGGGTGAACTTCGCCGCCCGGACCGACGTCGACGGATGCGAAGGGGAGCGGCCGTCCGGGGGCGAGGGGGAACGGCCCCCCGCGACGCGGCGGGACACGGCCTGGCGCATGAACGCCGAGCTCCCGGGGGAGCTCGCCGAGCTGAGCGCCGAGAGCGGCACGCCGCTCGTCCACCTCTCCACCGACTTCGTCTTCGACGGGAGGGACGGGCCGTACGACGAGGGGCGGGCCCCCTCACCGTTCGGTCCGGGCCTCGGCTGGTACGGCCGGACGAAGGGCGTCGGGGAGGAACGGATCCGGGCGAGCGGCGCCCCGGCGACGATCATCCGCCTCAGCTACCCCTACCGGTCCGGGTTCCCCCCGAAGCCCGACTTTGCCCGGGCGATCCTGGCGCGCGCGCGGGCCGGGACGCTCTACCCGCTCTACGACGACCAGCGGATCACGCCGACCTGGGTCCCGGACGTGACGGCGGCGATCGATCGCCTCCTCGACGCGCCCGACCCGGGCACCGTCCACATCGCCTCGCCCGTCGCCACCTCGCCGTGGGAGTTCGGCCGTGAGCTCCTCCTCGCCTTCGGGATGTCCGTCGAGGGCGTGCGCCCGGGTCGCTTCGCGGAGGCGCCCGCCGGACCCGGGCGGGCGCCCCGTCCGAGGTCGGGCGGACTCCTCGTGGACCGGGCCCGGCGCGCCGGGTACGCGTTGACGGACTTCCGGGCCGGCGTCCGCGCGCTGCGCGCCGCCACCCCGGATTAGTCCCGCCGGCCCGGACCGGCCGGGACCGAGCGCCGTCCCCCCGTTCTCCCGGCGCGAGGGACGCGCGGGCCGGGGGCTTATTCGCGGGCCCGGGGTGACGGAGGGGCATGTCGCGGGCCCGGCCGGTCCTGGGGGTCATCGTCACCTACCGCCCGGACCCGACGAGCGTTCCGGGGGCCGTGGCGGCGGCCCGCCGCGAGGTCGACGAGCTCGTCGTCGTCGACAACGCCTCCACCACGGCGTCCCGCTCCCTCCTCGCGGGGGCCCGATCGACCGCCCCGGGGGCGGTGGGGCTCGCGCCCGTGGAGGTCGTGCCGAACGAGCGGAACGAGGGCGTCTCGGTGGCGTTCAACCAGGCGCTCCGGAGGGCGGACCTCGACCGCTTCGAGGCGGTCCTCCTTCTCGACCAGGACTCCATCGTGGAACCCGGGACGGTCGACCTCCTGCTGGCCGAGAGGGACCGGCTCGCCGGCCGGCTGAAGGTCGGGGCGCTCCAAGCCTCGAACCGGGAGCCCGGCGGGCGGATCCCGCTCGACGCCCGGCGCCGGGAGTACCACCGGCGCCGGGGGAAGTACGTCGGGCCGACGTCGTACCAGGGGCTCCTCTTCCTGAACTCCGGGACCCTCCTCCCCACCGAGGTCTTCCAGGCCGTCGGCCTCTTCGACGAGCGGTACTTCGTCGATTTCGTCGATTACGAGTTCGCCCTGCGGCTCGCGCTCTCCGGATGGGCGGTCGTGCATGTCCCCGCGGCCGCGGTCACCCACAACGTCGGACCGAGCCCGGCGCCGTCCCCGGTCCGTCTGTACTACGCGGTGCGCGAACTGACCCGCCTCCTCCGGCGGTACGGGCGCGCCCTCCCCGGAGGCGTCGCCCCCATCCTGTGGACCACCGCGAACCGCGTCGCGAGCTCCACGCTGCGCTCCGGACGTCCGGGCGCCGTGCTCCGGCTCACGCTGTCCGCGGGGTTCGACGGCCTCGCCGGTGTCACCGGGGAGTACCGCCCGCGGGGCGGCCGGTCGACCGGTTAGCCCGCCGCGCCCGGGTCCGGGCGGGCTCGCGCCCGCGCTCCCCCACCCGGCCCTCCCGGTGAGGGCGTCCCGGGAGCCGGCCCACCCCCCTCTTCACCTCAGAGAAACCGGCGCCCGGGGGGAGGAATAACCCTCCGTTCGGATTATATCCCGAACGCCCGTCTTTCACCTCCTTGCCGGGGACCGTCCGAATGGTCGAGCCGACTCGGAGGATGGTCCGACGGGGGTCCTCCGGATGGGCCCCGCCCCTCGTGCTCCTTCTCCTGGTGCTCTCCGTCCTCGCGGGGGGCACGCTCCTCGCGACCGGCCCGGACGCCGGCGCGCTCGCCCGGGGGGGGGCCCCCGCCCCGGTCGGCGCCTCCGGGGCCGCGGTCGCCCCGGCGATCGCGCCGCTCGCCAGCCCGGCGACGCTCCAGAGGGCGAACTCCTCGCCGATCAACGAGTACGACCTCGTCGTCGGGAACGACACGATCACCGACGCCTACGCCGTGGCCGTCGACCCGCTCACCAACCAGACCTACGTCGCCGACGCCTCCGGTGACGAGGTCGTGGTGCTGAACGGTACCACGAGCCAGGGCTCCGTCAAGGTCGGGACCGAGCCGGAGTGGATCCTCTACGATCCGGCGAACGGCGAGATGGTCGTCTCCTGCAAGTCCGCGAACGAGCTCGTCTTCCTGAACGGGACCACCGTCGACGCGACGGTCTCCACCTCCGGGGAGTTCGCCGGCCCGGGCGAGACCGCCTACGACCCGGTCAACCAGGCGCTCTACGTGCCCGACACGACCACGAGCTCCGGCGGGGCCGGCAAGGTCACGGTCGTCTACCCCAACGGGACGTACTCGACCGTCAAGACCGGGGAGGACGCCCAGGCCGCCGGCTACGACCCGCTCACCGGGGACGTCTACGTCGACGCCGCTCCGGGCTTCGGCGGGACGCAGGAGGTCACCGTCATCAACGGCACGACCGTGGTCACCCAGATCACGGGCAACTTCAGCACGCCGGAGGGGATGGCCTTCGACCCGGACGACGGCGACCTGTACGTCACGAACGAGGGCGGCTTCGGGGGCGGCGAGGGGATCGTCGTCATCCACGGGACGAAGGAGGTCGCCTTCCTCAAGCTCGGCGGGTACGCGAACGGCGCGACGTACGATCCGGTCAGCCACTGGCTCTACGTGACGAACGACGAGAGCTCGAACATCTCGATCGTCGCGAACGACACGCTCCTCCACACCCTCAAGCTCACCGCCGGGGCGGATGTCCTCGCGGTGGAGAACGGC
>JASHUV010000203.1 GCA_030039825.1 Thermoplasmata archaeon | reverse complement strand
CCCTCGAGGTCCGTCCCGAACCGGCGGCCGTCCGACAGGGTCGCGAGCGCGTGGACTCCCGAGTCGAGACCGAGCTCGGGGCCCTCCCTCCTCGGTTCGCCGACCTCCACCTCGAAGGCCAGCTGGACGCTTTCCTCGGTGATGATGTACGACTCCCTTCGACGGGCCCGGGGGTCCTGGGCATACCGGAGATAGTGGCGATGATAGCGGACCGGTAGATCGAGGCGGATCCCTCGGCCGATCGAGGCGAGATGGAGCCAAGCGTCGAACGACTCCGCCTCCTTCGAGGGCCGGAGCGCCCCGATCGTCGACGAGACGCACATGCGAGTCCCCTTGTGGACCGGCTTCCGGGCCCATCTTCCGTCCCGCTCCCTCGCCGCCCGCACCATGTCGATCGCCTCCCGAGCGGCGACCTTGCGCATCCGGGCCGTCAACCACGTGCCCTCGACGACGATGTTCCCCTTTGTCAGCTCCCGCTTCTGCCAGCGGCGGCCCCAGAAGCGGCCGATGAACACGTTCACCACCCGGCCGTACTCGGAGAGCACCTCCCTCAGCACGAGACGCTTGGCCCGCGTCGAGAAGCCGAGCGAGCACCTCGTCGAGCGGACGACGATCATCCCCTCGTCTCCTTCGCGGCGGCCAGGGCCTTGAGCGCCCGGTTCCGGGCCGACCTCTTCCCGTAGAGCCGGGCGCAGAAGCTCGTCAGGACATCGACCATGTCTCGGACCAAGTCGTCGTTGACCTCGCCCTCCTCGACCACGATGAGGCGACGTCCGGATCGGGCCAACGCGGCTTCGATGTATTCCGAGCCGAATCGGGTCAGCCGGTCCCGATGCTCCACGACGATCGCGGTGACCGTCGGGTCTCGAAGAAGACGGAGGAGCTTCTGCCGATGGCCGTTCAGCCCGGAACCGACCTCGGCGACCACGCGGGCGACCCGGAGGTCGTGCTCCGTGGCCCAGGCAGCGAGCCGGCCCTGCTGGCGCTCGAGGTCGGCCCTCTGGGCATGGGAGGAGACTCGCGCGTAGATCGCTACCGAGGGGGGAGGTTCCGGGACCTCGTTGAGACGGACGAGGATGGTCCCGGTCTTGAGCTGGATGGCGGGGACCGGGAGGACACCCTGATGGAACCACTTCCAGGCGGTGCGGTAGTGGACGCCGTTCTGACGGGCCCAATCAGCGAGCTTCAACGAACACAGACGAATATGGGTGAATAAAAGTCAATCGTTCCACGAGCAGCTGAGAACCCTCTCCGAGGGGCCGACCGGGGGGACCGGCGACTTCACGCGCTTCGTCTGGACCCTGCCCCCCTTCGCTGGGCAGTGCTCGGAGGAGAGCGAGCCGACGATCACCTGCGAGTTCGACACGCAAGGGAACGGCACGGTCGAGGTGAGCGTCACCGACTCGAACGGGGCGAGCAGCCGGAGCGAGCCCCTCGCCCTCGACATCGAATCGGGGGCCCTCATCGCGACGCCCCCCGAGTTCGGACCGGGTCCGATCGACGCGGGCCTCCCGATGACCCTCACGGAGCGGCCGGAGGCGGGCACCGGTCCGTTCGGCCCGTTCGTGTGGCAGGGTCTCCCGTTCTCCCCCGATTGCCCCGTCTCGACGGGCGCGAACCTCACCTGCGCCTTCCCGTCCGCCGGCTCCTACACGGTCGAGGTCGAGGTCACCGACGCCAACGGCGCGACGGCCACGAGCCCGGCCGAGATCCTCGACGTCGCGCCGGCGCTGCGGATCACCTCCGTCTCCCTCAGCCGACCTTCGGTCGACCTCGGCCAGGATTACGCCGTGAACGCCACCGTCGCCGGGGGCTCCGGAGGGCTCTCGTACCGTTGGAGCGGGAACGGGTTCATCTGCGCGGGCGCGGGGGGCCCCGACCTCGAGTGCCCCGCGTCCCAGCAGGGCTCGCTCATCTGGAACGTGTCGGTGAGCGACCTCGCCGGCGCGGTCGTGAACGCGACCGCGCCCGCCATCACGATCCTCGCCGATCCCGTGATCATCGGCGGGGTCAAGCTCGCCCCGTCGACCGTCGAGCTCGGCGCCCCGGTCGACGTCTCGGTCGACGTCCTCGGGGGGGACGGGAACTACACCGTCACCTGGGGGGACCTCCCGAGCGGTTGCGGCTCGCGCGCGACATCGTTCGTCTGCCTTCCGGACCGCCCCGGGGCCTACCGGGTCGACGCGGTCATGGTCGACGGGAACGGCTTCGTCGTGACGACGTGGGACGTCCTGCTCTCCGTCACGGCCCCCCCGGGCCGCTCGCCGCCGGTCCCGACGGTTCCGGCCGAGGTCGGCGTCGCGGCGCTCGCCGCCCTCGCCGGGATCGCCGGGGTGTGGGTCCTGGCCCGGCGTCGGCGGTCGAGGTAGGGGGGCTTCGATCCCCCCGCCCCCGGCGGGCTCCGGCCCGCCCGCTCCGCCGCCTCGGACCCGCGCGGGCGGCCGCCTCGCTCTCGCGAGCGCCACGGCGGATTCAGAGCCCTTGAGACACTTGGTCACACCCCCCTTGATAGGAAGGCTTTAGACCCCCCGTCACCCTGTTCACTTCGGCGGGCGGATCGTGCGGAACGTCGTTCGCGTCACGACGGGAGGCCCGGACCCTTTCCCTCGAGTTCGACGAAGGGTTCTTGCCCCGCCCTTTCGAGTAGCGACCTAGGGTTCGGGGGGGGAGGTCCGCGTGGAGAGGGCGCTCGTCACGGGAGGGGCCGGGTTCCTCGGCTCCTACATGTCGCAGCTCCTCGCTCGGAACGGGGTCGACGTCACGACGGCGGACCGGCGGCCCGACGGCCATCCGGTCTGGATCCGGGATCCGGAGCCGACGCGGCACCTTTCGCTCGACGTCACGGACCGCGCCGCGGTCCATCGGGCGATCGACGAGCTCCGACCGGACGTCGTGTTCCATTTCGCGGGCCAGTCCTACATCGACCGGTCGTGGGCGGACCCTTCCGAGACCTACGAGGTGAACGTCCTGGGGACGCTCCATCTGCTCGAGGCCCTTCGCACGACCCGGCCGCGCAGCGCGCTCGCGTTCGCGGGGAGCGGGACCGAGTACGGGCGGCCCGAGCTCGTCCCGACGCCCGAGACCGCCCCCCTCGCTCCGGGGACCCCGTACGCCTCGAGCAAGGCGGCCGCCGACCTTCTGTGCCTCCAGTACTTCCTCGGGGCGGGACTGCCCGTCTTCCGCTTCCGGATCTTCGGGACGACGGGCCCCGGCAAGACCGGGGACGCGTGCAACGACTTCGCGAGCCAGATCGTGCGGGCCGAGAGGGGGGAGGCCCCCCCGGAGGTCCGCGTCGGGAACCTCGACCGGAAGCGGGACATCGCGGACGTGCGCGACGCCGTACGGGCGATGCAGCTCGTCGTCGAGCGGGGCGAGCCCGGCGAGGCCTACAACATCGGGGGCGGGCGGGCCCGGGAGGTCCGACGGATCCTCGAGGAGCTCATCGGGCTCTCGACCGTTCCGCTCCGCGTGGTCCGCGACGAGGCCCGGGTCCGGCCCGTCGACGAGCCCGTCCATCTCGGCGACGTCTCGAAGCTCCGGGAGCTCGGTTTCACGCCGAGCGTCGAGTTCCGGGCGACGCTCTCGGACATTCTCGAGCACTGGAGGTCGCTGCCGTCGGGCCTCCCGACGGCTCCGGTCGCCGTCCCGCCGACGACGTTCTCGCCCGCCCGACCCCCGACGGGCCGGATCGCCGTGTCGGCGGTGGGAGGCGGGAAGTGACGACCCCCGGGACGACGCCGTCCGACGCGGGTCCCGAGGGCCTGAGCCTCGTCATCCCGGCGTGGAACGAGGAGGACCGGCTGGCGCGCACCCTCGAGAAGCACATCCCCGCGCTCGAAGCGCGGGGGACGCCCTACGAGGTCATCGTGGTCGTCGACGGCCACGCGGACCGGACCGCCGAGGTGGCGCGCTCCTACGCCGACCGCGGGGTCCGGGTGCTCGAGTTCCCGGGCAAGCTCGGGAAGGGCGGGGCGATCCAGCAGGGGCTCCTGCAGGTCAAGTACGATTATGTGGGCTACCTCGACGCCGACGGCCCGATCTCCCCCGTCGAGCTCAGCAAGCTCACGAACGTCCTCCAGGAGTTCGACTGCGCCGTCGCGTCGCGGTGGGTGCGCGGGAGCCACGCGATCCGGCAGGAGCCGCTCGCGAACCGCATCGCCGGCCGGTCGTGGAACTTCCTCACCCGCTCCCTCCTCTTCATCCCGCTCCGCGACACGCAGTTCGGGGCGAAGTTCTTCCGGCGGTCGGTCGTCCTGCCGGCGCTGCGGGCCGTCGCCCTGACGAACCGGTCGTTCGACGTGGACCTCCTCTATCACATCCGCAAGCGCGGGTACCGCGTCTCGGAGGTCCCGGTGACGTGGACCCACGACCCCGACACCCGCATGCCGATCGCGCGCGCGATCCCCCTGATGTTCCTTTCGCTCGTCGGGGTCCGGGTCATGAACCTCCCGGTCTCGAGATGGGTGCCTCGCCAATGGGTGGCGTGGTTCTCGGACTTCGTCGCCGAGTCCGAGCGGGCGCGCTGAGAGCGAACGCCGCCGGGAGCATGATCCTCGCGCCGGTGGGCACGCCGCGCGTCCATGCCCGGAGGGCCCGGACCAGCGTGGATCGAACGGCGAATCGCCCGTCGAACGAGCACCGTTCAGGGGGGGGAGTTTCTATTAGTACTATTACTCCTATTGAAGCGCGGATGGCGCCATCGACCCCCGCCTCGACCACCGTCACGCTCCCCCAGCGCGTGCGCGATCGACTCCGCGACTATCAGATCGGCGGGAAGAGTGCCGCAGAGGCGATCGAGGACATGATGGACGAGGTCCCGCCCGACTACTTCCGACAGGACGTCCATCGGGCCCTCTTGCTTCCCCGCGAATCGCTCCAAGAGTTCCGACGAGCGCACCGGCTTTCGCGCGCTCGTTGAATGTACGCCGTCACCTTCGCGAAGCCGCTCGCGGGGATCACCTTCACCAAGCTCCCCCGCGGCATCCAACGCGCGTTCGACCGCGCGTTCGACGAGCTCAAGAGGGACCCGCGGACCCCGGCCCCCGGACTCGACGTTCACCGGCTTCGAGGGTACCAGAACGTCTGGACCTTACGAATTCCGCCCTGGCGGGGGAGCTACGCCATCGACGGGAGCTCGGTCGTCATGATCGTCTTCGGACACCGGGCGACGATCTACGCCCTCCTCCACCATCTGTTGCCCCCCGAGGGAACCTACGTCTCCAGCCCTCCCTCACCCGGAACCAGGCCTCGGAACAGGAGGGCGAACTAGCCCGGGGGGCGAGACCGACCGGCACGAAGTTCGTGCCTTATCGGATGGGGGCCAAACGGCGTAGGACGGAGTCGGCGCGATCCGATTCGGTCAACATCCACGCCGATCGCGAACGACTCCCGCCCGGAGCATCCTGGAAGCAGCCCATCTCCGGTGAGCTTCCCGTCCCAGCGAGCCGCCCGAGCTCTCGGGTTCTGTGTCGCTCGGAAGGCGATCGACGCTCCCGAACCCCGGCCATCACCTACTGTACTGTAGGCCAAAAGGATGATATCAATCTGCTGTATTATGATACAGCAAATGGACCAGGATCCCGAACAGCTGTTCGCCTTGCTCTCCGAGGCGAATCCATGGTGGGAGACCGGAACGGT
>JASHUV010000016.1 GCA_030039825.1 Thermoplasmata archaeon | reverse complement strand
TGAAGACCGGCCCGACGATGTACCGCTCGATCCGGGCGGCCGCGAGGTCGGGCTCCGTGATCACGCGCTCCTTCAGGAGCTGGGAGCGCTTGCGCTCGAACTCCTCCGGGGAGGCCGCCGTGAAGAAGCCCCGCTCGAGGCGCTTCGTGGCGTGGGGGAGCTTCACGATCGCGAGACCGTCGATCGCCGACGGGGAGGGGATCCGGCGGGGCGACGGGATGCCGGCCGCCTCGAGGAGGGTGTAGTAGTTGTCGCGCTCCTCGCGCTCCTCGATCCTCAAAAGCGCGCGGCTCCCGACGATCGGCACGCGCAGCTCCCCCTCGATCGTCGCGAGGGGGAGGTAGGAGCTCAGCGCCCGGTTCGGGACGAGGAGGACGCCGGCCCCCCGCATCCGCTCCTGGCTCGCGGGGGCGGCGATCTCGGCGAACTTCGGGTAGGTCCAGACCTCATCGACGCACCCCCGGACGACCTCCCCCCGGTCGTTCCGGACGGTCCGGAAGTAGCGGCCGTAGGTCGCCTCCCGCCCCTTCTCGGCGAGGACGAGGGTCGGCAGGCCCTCCCGCGAGGCCCCGTCCGCGACGTCGAGGGCGGAGTGCGACCCGACGGTCCCGACGCGGACCTCGCGCGGGTAGCCCGCGACGATCCGCTCGATCTCCGTCCGCGGGAGCATGCCGGCGAGGGACGTTACGGGCGGATAAGCGCTCGGCTCACGCGTTCGGGGGTCAGGGGGAGATCGCGGACCCTCCGACCGGTCGCATCGGCGACGGCGTTCGCCACCGCCGCGGGTACCGCGAGGATCGGCGGCTCGCCGACCCCCTTGGCGCCGAACGGGCCGGCCCCGGGGGCCCCCTCGAGGAGGGTGATCTCGAGCGGCGGGACGTCGAGCAGGGTCGGGATGCGGTAGTCGAGGAGCGAGGGGTTGAGGAGCGTCGCGTCCGGCGACCAGAGGGTCTCCTCGGTGAGCGCCTCCCCGAGGCCCATCACGAAGCCGCCCTCGACCTGGGCCCGGACGAGCGGCTCCGAGATCACCGCGCCGACGTCCTGGAACGCCGCGGCGCGGACGACCCGGACCGATCCGGTCTCCGGGTCGACCTCGACCTCGGCGAGGTCGACGGAGGCGGTGAAGTCCGTGTACGGGTAGAACGTCCCGTCCTCGACGCGCGACGGGTCGATCGGCGGGGCGTTCCCGTAATGACGACCCTCGGCGACGAGACCGCCGCCGTCGCGCTCCTCGGGGGTCAGGAGCTCCGCGACCGGACGGCGGCCCGCCGGGCCCACGACGTCGATCCCGTCCGCGCCCTCCTCGAGGCGGACCGGGCCTCCGCCGGCCCGGCGGGCGAGCGTCGCGAGGAGCTTCTCGTTCGCCTGGACGATAGCGCGGCCGAGCGCCGCGACGGTGCGGCTCCCGAACACGCCGGAGTCGACCGGCGCGGTCGCGGTGTCCGACGCGACGAGCCGGACGAGGCGGGCCGGGAGCCCGGTCGCCCGGGCCGCGACGGCGGTGAGACCGGCGATCACGCTCCCCGAGCCGATCTCCCGCTCCACCTGCTCGAGGCGCAGGGCCCGCCCGTCAAGCCGGAGGCGGACCTCCCCCCCGGCGCCGGTCCCGGTCGACCAGAAGCCGAGGGCGGCGCCGAGGCCGTGCCCCTCGGCCACGGAGGGTCGCCAGGCCCGGGCGCGCTCCGCGGCGGCCCGAAGGGCCCGTTCGCCGCCGAACGGCCCGACCTTCTGCCCGAGGAACGTCTCGTCCCCCTCGCGCCAGACGTGGGCGAGGCGGAACTCGAGCGGGTCGACGCCGAGCCGTCGCGCGAGCCCGTCGAGGTGGGACTCGAGCGCGAAGACGCACTGCGGGGCGAACGGGGCGCGGTGGGGCCCGAAGGGCGGCTTGTTCGTCCGGACGCCGAAGCCCTCGACCTCGACGGCCCCGCACCGGTACGGCCCGACGAGGAAGCCGATCGAGTAGCCGGTGGCGAAATCGCGACCGGGCAGCGAGGAGCCCGTGTCGAGCAGGAGGCGGACCCGCCGACCGACGATCGTCCGATCGATGACCGCGGTGTCGAGCCGGATGACCGCGGCGAGCGTCGAGCGCCCGAGACGGAACTCCTCCCGGTAGGAGAGCGCGAGCTCCACGGGTCGCCCGGACGCCCGGGCGAGCGCGAGGGCGTACGGCTCCAGGAACGCGGCGCCCTTCCCGCCGAACCCCCCGCCGACCCAGGTCCCGTCGACGACGATCGTCTCCGCCGGCAGCCCGAGGATCTCCGCCGTGTCGTCCCGGACGCCGAACGGCGTCTGCGTCGAGCTCGTGACCCTCCACACCCCGTCCGAGACCTCGGCCACGCAGGCGTGGGGCTCGAGCGCCACCTGGCAGACGCCGCTCGTCCGGTAGGTCTCCGAGTGGACGAGCGTGGCGCGGGCGAACGCCGAGGCGACGTTCCCGTGGCCGGCCCGGACGTGGGCGATCACGCCCGGATCGCTCGCGGCGCCCGGGCCGGGCCACTCGGGGTACCGGTCCTCCACGTCGGCCACCGGCCGTCGCTCCTCGATCGTGACGCGGGCCGCCCGCGCCGCCGCCCGCGCGGCGGCCCTCGTGCTCGCCGCGACCGCGGCGACCGGCTGCCCCCGGTAGGCGACCTCCTCGACGGGGAAGAGGGGCCGCTCCCGCCCGAGCGCCGAGGGGAGGAGCTGGCGGAGCTCCTCCGCCCCGATCGCCGCGACGACGCCGGGGGTCCGCCGGGCCGGACCGAGGTCGACCGCCCGGAGCCGTCCGGCGGCCGCCGGCGACGGCACGAGGGCGCCCCAGAGCATCCCGGGACGTTCGAGGTCCGTCCCGAACGTCACGGCGCCGCGGAGCTTCCCGGCGGCGTCCGGTCGTGTCACGGGCCCCCGCGGGCCAGGCGGCGGATCGCGCGGTCGATCGCGGCGTACCCCGTGCAACGGCAAAGGTTGCCGGCGAGCTCCTCCCGGAGCCGGTCGACCCCGACGTCCGGACCGAGCTCCTTCAGGAGGCCGACGGTCGCCACGACGAATCCGGGCGTGCAGTAGCCGCACTGGAGCGCGGCCTCCGCGGTGAAGGCCTCGCGGACCGCGATGGCCACCGGGTCCTCCTCGATCCCCTCGATCGTCGTGACGGGCAGCGCGGGAAGGTCCCGGGTCAGGGCGAGGCAGGAGAGGACCGTCTCCCCGGCGAGGAGGACCGTGCAGGCCCCGCAGTCGCCGGAACGGCAACCCTCCTTCGTCCCCTTGAGCCCGAGGCGCCATCGCAGGGTGTCGAGGAGCCGTTCGTCGTCGGGGATCGACGCCCGCTCCACCGGACGCCCGTTGACCTCGAGCGGGCCGGGGTCCGCGCTCATGGCCGGGCACCCCCCGAGGCCCGGGCGAGGGCCCGGCGGAGGAGGACGTCCACGAGGCGCCGCCGGTACTCCGCGGTCGCCCGACGGTCGCTCGCGAACCGGGCCGCGGTCGATGCGATCCGGGCCGCGCGCCGGACCTCCTCCTCGGACGGGGTCGGGGCCGTGAGAGCCTCCTCCGCGGCCGGAACTCGGCAGGGCCTCGGGAGCACGCCGCCGAGGGCGACGGCCCATCGATCGGCGCCCGGGGGCCGGGCGATGGCGACCCCGACCTGGGAGATGTCGTTCGCCGGACGGACCCGCTGCCAGGCGTAGGCGGAGGGGGCCCGAGGCGGGAGCGCGACGCCCTCGATCAGCTCGCCGCGCCCGAGCGCGAGGTCGCGCGAGCCCCGCAGGAGCTCATCGAGCTTCGCCCGCCGGGGACCGGCCGGGCCCACGAGCGTCACGTCGGCGTCCAGCGCGAGCAGGATCGGGAGGAGGTCCGAGGCCGGCGAGGCCCGCCCGAGGTTCCCGCCCAACGTCGCCCGGTGGCGGAGGGCCGCGCTCCCGACCGATCGGACGGCCTCCACGAACCCGGGATGGTCGGCCGCCAGGCCCTCGGACCGTTCGACGCGGCGGAGCGGCGCCGTGCTCCCGATCGACCAACCTTCGCCGGTCCGTTCGACCCGGGCCCAGGGGAGCCCGGCGAGCGAGACGAGATGCTCGGAGCGGACCCGGCCGGCCTCGAGATCGAGCAAGAGGTCGGTGCCGCCGGCGATCGGCACGGCGTCGGGCGCCGAGAGGAGGGCCGCGATCGCCGCATCGACCCCGTCCGGGCGCTCGAGGGTGAGCGGCATCGTGGCCCGCATCGGAGCGTCCGCTAAGGGGTTTTTCGCGGCCCGGCCCCAACGGACGTATATTCGACCGGCTCCCTGAGCCGGCCCCGATGCCGTTCGAGCTCGCGCTGCGGTACCGGACGCCCCTCACGCCCGTCCAGGACCCGGACGAGGTCCTGGTCGAGTTCCTGCGCTGGATCGGCTACCTCCCCGAGCACGACGATGCGCGCGCGGGGGAGGGACCGGCGAAGGAGAGCCTCGGCTACCGCGTGATCCGGGAGTGCCTCCTCCGCGACCCCGCCCGGCCGTGGTACGCCGAGGAGCTCGCGGCCGTCCTCAAGAGCTCGAAGCCGTCGGTCTACCGGCACCTCAACAAGCTGAAGTCCCTCGATCTCCTCGAGGAGGTCGCCGGGACGGTCGACGGCAAGGGACGGAAGGGATACCGCATGCGCTACGGAAACCTCGCACGGGCATGGGACTTCACCGAGGCGAACGCCCAGAACGCGCTCCGGCG
>JASHUV010000202.1 GCA_030039825.1 Thermoplasmata archaeon | reverse complement strand
AGCGCCGCGTGTTGAAGGCCGGCCATTCGTCGATCGCGGTCACGCTCCCGAAGCCGTGGGCGGAGGCGATGAACCTGCGCCCCGGCGACCTCATCGTCTTCGACCAGAACGACGACGGGACGCTCTACCTCAAGCCGGCGGCCTCGCCGGGCGCCGCCGCGCTCGGGACGCCCTACCTCGTCGAGGCCCACTCCGTCGACACGCCGGGCTTCCTCGAACGCCTCGTCATCGGCGCCTACCGGGTGGGGCACGACTCGGTCGAGATCCGGACGACGGTGGCGCTCGCCCCCGAGCGACTCGAGGAGCTCCACCAGGCCGCCCGCCGGCTGCTCGGGGTCAGCGTCGTCGCCCAGGAGCCGAACCGGGTCCTCGTCCAGAGCTTCATCGACCCGTCGAAGTACGAGCTGCCGCAGCTCGTGCAGCGCATGAAGATGATCCTCGTCGCGACGATCGAGGAGTCGGAGGAGCTCCTCCGGAGCGGCGGTCGCTCCCGCCGCCTCGTCTCCCTCGGCGAGGAGACGAACCGCGTCCTCGCCCTCCTCATCCGCCAGCTCTTCCTCTCGAGCCGGGACTGGTCGCTCGCCCGGCGGATCGGCAGCCCCGACCCCCGGCGCCTGCTCGAGTGGCGCGTCGTCGTCCATGCGCTCGAGGAGCTCGGGCTCGTCGTCGCGGAGATCGCGCGCGACCTCCACGAGCATCCGCCCGAGGCGGGCCGCGCCCCCTCCGACCTCCCCGAGCTCCTCGCGGAGCTCAAGGTCCACCTGAAGGCGATCGTCGACGCCCTCATGCATCCCTCGCTCGCGCAGGCCGCCGAGGCGCACGCCGAGAGCGTGCGGCTCTCCGAGGCGGCGCGGACCGGGGCGCGCCGGCTGAAGGGCAGCGCGCGCCGCAGCGGGCTCCTGCCGGCGACCCTCGCCGTCCAGCGGGGCGCCGCCTGCCTCGCCATCCTCTCGGAGGTCGCGCTCGACCGCGCGGTGTCGGAGGGGAACTCGACGGTGCTCGTCACCGCTGGTTAGGGCGTTCAATCACGACCTCCGGCGTTATCGCGCCCGAGACCCTGACCCTCCCTGACCGTCCGATCCGGCCGTGCCGCCCGGAGCGACCCGGGGGTCGAGGAGCGTCATCCCAGCATCGGCCAGGGCGTCGGGGGGAACCGGGAGGCCTCCCACCGGACACGGTCCCAGCTTAGGTTCAAACCCGCCGGTCAGAGCCCCTTAAGAGGGCCGGGTCCGGACCGTTCATACGGGTCGGACCGCCCCGTACGAACGCCATATCCTCGCGGTCCGGGTCGACGGGAAGAGACCATGTTCGACTCCATCGACGACTGGGTGATCATCGGCGTGGTGGTCGCGGTCCTGTTCTACGGCTCGTCGAAGATCCCGCAGCTCGCCCACAGCCTGGGGCGCTCCATGGGGGAGTTCAAGCGGGGCCGGATGGAGGTCGACCGGGAGATCCGCGCCGAGCAGGCGAAGGACGCCGCCGCCGCGGCCCCCTCCGGCCCGACCCCCTAGGTCGATCGAGCGTCGGGAGAGGTCCCTCGCACCGCACGTCCGCCGTACCGCACGGGGCACGACGGAGGACCGGGGGGTGAGCGATGGGGGACCTCGAGCGGATCCTCGCCGTCCTCGGCGAGGCGCGACGCCGCCTCGTGCGCCTCGCTATCGTCCTCGTCCCGCTCTTCGCCTTCCTCATCACCTTCGAGCTCAAGCCGCTCCCGGTGCGCGTCGGTTCGGTCACGCTCCCGCTCGCCTACCCGTACCCGAGCCTCTTCTACAACGTCAGCGCGCAGGCGTTCGATGCCCTCCGGGCCTGGGCGCTCCCGCCCGGGGTCGAGCTCCTCAACCTCGGGGTCGGGGACTCCGTCATCGCCCAGATGGAGGTCGCGGCCCTCCTCACCGTGATCTTCGGCATGCCCTGGATCGTCCACGAGGTCGGGGCGTTCCTCATGCCCGCCCTCCGGGGGAACGAGCGCCGCCTGATCCGCCAGATCGGGATCCCGGCGACGGTCCTCTTCACCGTCGGGACCCTCCTGGGCCTCCTCTACCTCACCCCGTTCACCCTGCGACTCCTGTTCTACTACGTCGCCGCGATGGGGGCCTCGCCGGTCCTCGGGATCGAGTCGTTCGTCGAGTTCACCCTCCTCTACTCGATGGCGTTCGGGGTCGCCTTCGAGCTGCCCGTCTTCATGTACGGGCTGACCCGGCTCGGGGTCGTCCCGGCGGCGAGCTGGCGGAAGCACTGGCGCGGGGCGGTGATCGGCGCCCTCGTCTTCGGGATGGTCGTGACGCCGGACAACACCGGGATCACGATGATGATCGTCGCGACCCCGATGATCGCGCTCTACTTCGGGGGGCTCCTCTTCGCGGCGCGCTGGGAGGCCGGCGCGCGGCCTCCTCTGCGACCGGCCGCCGCGGGGGCGTGAGGTAGACCCGTGGCGCTCTTCTCCGACATCGACTGGGCGATCCTCCTCGTCGTCGGGGCGTTCCTCTTCTTCGGGCCGGAGAACCGCCAGATGCTCCGCACCCTCGGGCGCTACTACGGCCGCGCGATGAAGCTGCGGCAGGACCTCCTGGGCGCCGTCACCCAGGCGGCGGAGATCCCGGTTCCGAACGGCGGCCGGCCGTTGAGCCTCTCCGACGCGCTCCTCGGCGGCCCGACGTCGACCGCCTCCGTCCCGATCGCGGTGACCCACGCCCCGCGGGCCGCGGCCCCCGTGGCGGCGAGCGCGTGGACCGGGGCGGTGGGCCCGACCTCCTGGTCGCTCGCCCTGCCGCCGACGCTCAGCGAGGGGGTGGGCCCGCGGTGACGGTCCTCACGATCGACCAGATGGTCGAGCTCACGGAGGTGCTCTCCACGCTCGCCGGGATCGCCATCACCTGGGCGATCTACCACGGGAGCGACGCGGCCGAGCTTCCCGGCCAGGCGACGACCCCCGACCCGTCGATCCCCGACGACCCGATGGTCGACACGACCGGGAGGACGCTCTGACGGCGCTCGGAAGCCCGGGCGGGTTCTGCCCGCGCTCCGTGGCGCCCGCCGGGCTCGCGATGCGGCCGGGCCAGCTCCACCGCTACGCGGCCCCGACCGAGCCCCCCAAGGAGGTCGACGAGACCAAGCGCAACGTGCTGAAGCTCCTCGCCGTCGCCGGCCTCGTCGGCGCCGCGGGCGGGGGCCTCGGCGCCGGCGCCTTCCAGTACGTCCAGCCGCCGTCCGTCGGGCTCGCGTCCTTCCCGAAGGTCCAGCTCCTCGACCTCGACGGGTCCCCCCTCACCGTCACCAAGGTCGAGGCGGAGTACAACGTCCTCACCGACGATGTGATCCTGTTCAACTACCCCCTCGGGAACGAGCCGAACTTCCTGATCAACCTCGCCCCGGCGACGCCGGGCGGCGTCGGCGCGACGAACGTCAAGAACGGGATCGGCCACCAGAGCTCGATCGTCGCCTTCTCGGCGATCTGCCAGCACCTCGGCTGCCCCGCGCCGGCGATCAACTTCTTCCCGCCCGGGACCTGCCCGCAGACCCCCGGCGGCCACACCTTCTACATCCACTGCACCTGCCACGGTTCGACCTACGACCCGACGAACGGCGCGGCGAACCTGACCGGCCCGGCCGTCCTCCCGCTCCCCCAGGTGATCCTCCAGTGGGACACCTCCGACGACACGATCTACGCCGTTACCGAGGTCGGTCCCCCGGTCAACGGCCACCTCTCGACGCTCACGGGCGACTACGGCGTGGGGACCCAGTCCCAGCTGACGAAGCAGTCGCCGACGCGGCTGTGCAACTTCCCGTCGTGAGGAGGAGGGAGGATGGGGTTCGAGCGCTGGTTCAACCGCACCCTCAACCAGCTCTGGGGGTTCGTCGAGGACCGGACGGGGATGCCCAAGTGGGCGCTCCGGCCCCAGCCGGCGTTCACGTTCAAGCCGTCGTACTGGACCGGCGCGTTCGTCGCGACGGCGTTCCTCTACCAGGTCGTCTCGGGGCTCCTGCTCCTCCTCTACTACCAGCCGAGCGTGAACCCGACCTACCTCGCCTGCGGGCAGGCCGCCGGGACGCTCTCGGCCTCCCCGGCGGCGTGGTGCTCGACGTCGTACATCATCAATTCGGTCCCGATGGGATCGCTGCTCCACTCGAGCCACCTCTACGGCGCCTACGCGATGATCTTCCTCGCCATCGTCCACTTCTTCCGGGGCTACTACCTCGGCGTCTACAAGGCGCCCCGCGAGTTCTCCTGGATGGTCGGGACCCTCCTCCTCCTCGCGACGCTCGGCATGGGGTTCACGGGCTACCTCCTCCCGTACACCCAGATCTCGCTGAACGCGACGAACGTCGGGCTCGTCCTCGCGCTCCGCCTGCCGTACGCCGGCCCGCTCCTCGGGCCGCTGATCCTCTCCGACGGGACGGGCCAGGGGCTGTTATCGCGGATGTTCGCGGCCCACATCCTCCTGATCCCGCTCGCGCTCGGCGCGCTCCTCTACGCCCACATCGCCCTCTTCGAGTCGCACGGGATCGCCCCGCCGGCGACGTCGGACCCGCTCCAGCGCCGACGGTACACCCACGAGGAGGACAAGAAGCACGTCCCGTTCATGCCCCACATCTTCCTCTACATGACGAAGTGGGCGCTGCTCTACATCGGCGTCCTCTTGGGGATCGCGGCGCTCTGGCCCTGGCAGTTACCGACCTACGCCGGGAACCTGGGCGCCGCCGCGACGGTGACCGAGCCCGACTGGTACTTCCTCTGGGAGTTCAAGCTCGTCGACTTCCAGGGCGTGACGCCGGTCCTCGCCGTCGGCATCTCCACCGTGATCATCCTCTACATCCTCTTCCTGCCCTTCCTCGACCGCTCGCCGCGCACCCACCCGAGGGACCGGCCGGTCTTCGTGTTCATCGGGAACTCGCTGATCGCCTTCTTCCTCACGATGACCGTCTGGGGCGGTCTCACGCCCGGCATCCAGATCCTCCCCCTGCAGGTCGCCGAGATCCTCGGGCCCCCGATCGCGGTCAACGCGCTCGTCGTGGCGCTCTTCTACCGCCGCTACCGGGCCCGTTACCGGGCGCGCCTCGCGGCGGTCGGCGCGACGGACCGACTGCCGGGCATCTACCCGGTGAGCGCGCCGGCCCGTCCCGCGCCGTCGGCCGCCCGCGCGGAGGTCTCCGCCCATGAGTGAGCCCGCGGCGCCCGTCTATCGGACGGGGTGGCTCTGGGGCGTCCTCGCCCTCCTCCTGACGATCGGCACCGCCGCGTCGGCGTTCGTCGTCTACGGCGTGCTCGGCGTCCTCGGGGGGAAGCTCCTCCCCTACCTCCCCGCGGCGATCGGCGGGGGGTTCGTGACCGTCATCGCCCTCCTCCTCCTCACCGGCATGCTCTATCGGATCGACCGGCTCCGCGGCGTCCCCCACCGGGAGGTGCGCCTCTTTGAGTGAGAGGAGCCCGGAGGCCCTCGCCTCGGCGGCCCAGGCGCGGGTCCTCGCCTACTACCGCGCCATCGCCGTCCTGATGCTCGTCGTCATCGCGGTCATGATCGTCTACGCGATCCGACTCGGCCCGCTCGTGGGCCCCGGGGTGGAGGAGTCGTTCGGACTCTCCGTCGCCCTGATGTTCCTCGCCGCGGGGATGCTCGTCCACCTCGTGGACCGGACCTACCGGGTCTGGCCCGAGGGCCGGCGGGTGCGGGCCCCGGTGCCGGCGATGGTGACCGACCGGGGCCTCGCGCTCGCGATCAAGGTCCTCATCGTCGTCGCCGTCGGCGCCGGGATCGCCTACGTCATCGCGACGCTCGTGAGCTAGGGGAGAGAGGGGAGAGGGATCGAAGATGGCCGACCTGACGACGCCGATCGCCGAGATCGCCCTGATGGTCGCGGTGGGCGCGTTCGCCCTCGGCGTGCTGAGCTACAAGGGCGAGTGGTTCGTCCGGACCGCGCGCAAGTGGCTCTTCACGACCGATCACAAGAAGATCGGCCTGATGTACATCGTCACCGGTCTCATCTTCTTCTTCATCGGCGGGATCTACGCCGTCCTGATCCGGACCGACCTCGGCACGGTCCAGGGCCTCGGCCTCGATCCCCAGACGACCCTCGGCATCACGCCGGACGTCTACTCGACGCTGTTCACGATGCACGGGACGCTGATGATCTTCATGTTCGTCATCCCGGTCCTGGCAGGGTTCGGCAACTACCTCGTCCCGTCGATGATCGGGGCGAAGGAGATGGCCCTCCCGAGGATCAACGCCATCGCCTTTTGGATGATCCCCGTCGCCGGGATCATCCTCATCCTCTCGAACGCGAACGCGGGGTGGACGGGGTACGTCCCGCTCTCCCTCCAGGTCGACCCGTCGAACCCGTACGGGATCGACCTCTGGGTGCTCGGCCTCCACATCCTCTCCGCCTCCTCGATGCTGGGGGCGATCAACTTCATCGTCACGATCATCAAGCACCGCGCGCCCGGCGTCGAGTACTGGAACATGCCGCTCTTCGTCTGGTCGACGTTCGTCAACTCCGTCCTCCTCCTCTTCGCGCTCCCGTCGCTCTCCATCGCGCTGACGTTCGTCCTCTCCGACCGGAACTTCGGCACCCACATCCTCGCCTCGGTGAACGGGACCCCGCTCGGCGGGGCGCTCCTCTACCAGAACATGTTCTGGTTCTTCGCGCATCCGGAGGTCTACGTCATGGTCCTGCCGGCCTTCGGCCTCGTCTCGACGATCATCCCGAAGCTCGCGCGCAAGGACATCTTCGGGTACGGGGCGATGGTCATCGCCCTCGGGGTCTTCGCCGTCCTCTCCTTCGCCGTCTGGGAGCACCACATGTTCACGACGGGCATCTCCACGGACGTGCGGTTCGTGTTCATGCTCTCCACGATGGCGATCGCCGTCCCGTCGGCGGTGAAGACGTTCAACTGGATCGCCACGCTCTGGGGCGGGCGGATCTGGATGGCGACCCCGATGTGGTTCTGCGTCGCCTTCATCACCGGGTTCGTGATCGGAGGTCTCTCCGGGCTCCTCCTCGCATCGATCCCGATCGACTACCTCTACCACGCGACGTACTTCGTCGTCGCCCACTTCCACTACGTCATCCTCGGCGGGACGATGATGGCGATCTTCGCGGGGATCTACTTCTACTACCCGATCTGGACGGGCCGGTGGTACAGCCAGCCCCTCGCCCACGTCCACTTCCTGCTCTCCTACGTCGGCGTGAACCTCCTCCTCTTCCCGATGTTCATCCTCGGGGCCGAGGGGATGCCGCGGCGCGTCTACACCTACCTCTGGACGGGGAACTTCCAGGCGCTCAACTTCCTCTCGACGCTCGGCGCCTACATCCTCGGGATCGGCCAGCTCTTCTTCGCGTTCAACATGATCTACTCCTACTACGCCGGTCGCCGGGTGACCACGGAGGACCCGTGGGGCGAACCGGCCCCGAGCGACATCACCGGACCGC
This sequence comes from Thermoplasmata archaeon, assembly GCA_030039825.1. Taxonomy (GTDB): domain Archaea; phylum Thermoplasmatota; class Thermoplasmata; order Lutacidiplasmatales; family UBA184; genus Lutacidiplasma. Next base: position 1,946 of record JASHUV010000202.1, on the reverse strand, counting down.
TGCCGCTGACGACGCCGGCCCCGCGCCCGGGACCGACGCCGGCCATCAGCGCGACGAGCGACGCGTAGGCCGCCGGACGGGGAGGACGGGAAGGTGAAGGCGCTCACCGGCCATCGGATCTTCCGCGCCCTGACGTTCGCCGCGCTCGGCATGACCTACCTCACGATGCTGCTCGGCGGCAACGTCATCGCCTCCGGGGCCGGCCTCTCCTGCCCCGATTGGCCCACCTGCCACGGGGCGCTCCTCGGGCCGCTCGCCGGAGCGGCCGGGATCGAGTGGAGCCACCGGCTCTCCGCCTTCGCCCTCGGCCTCACCGTCCTCGCGCTCGCCATCGTCGGCGTCATCTGGGAGGCCCGGCGGCCGGTCCTTCGGAGCCTCGCCGTCGTCGCGCTCGGGCTCGTCGTCATCCTCGCGATGATCGGCGGCCTGATCATCGAGAGCCAGCTCGCCATCGTCGACGTGCTCGTCCACTTCGGGCTCGCGACGGTCCTCTTCGGCCTCCTCCTCCTCCTCGTCGTGCTCGCGAACCTCCGGGAGATCCCCCGGCGCTGGATCGACCGGGCCTGGCGCGCCTCCGGCGAGTCCCCGATCCCTCCGGAGGGCCCGGCCCGGGCGGCTCCCGCCGGGAGGCCGTCTCCCCCGGTCCCCGGGACGACTCCCTGGGCGCCCGACCGGTGAGCGCCGTTCCCTCGGCGGCGGAGCCGGCGGACCCTTCCGCCCCGGCCCCCGAACGCTCGCTCGGTCGGGACCTCCTGACCCTCGCGAAGCCCGGGATCACCGGCCTCATCGTCCTCGTGGCGGTGGGCGGCTACTTCGTCGCCGATCCCCGTTCGGTCGACCTCACCCGCCTCCTCCTCCTCGTCGTCTGTGGCGCGAGCGCCTCCGCCGGCGCCGCGATGCTGAACCACTACCTCGACCGGGACCTCGACGCCCGGATGAAGAGGACGCGGGGCCGCCCGCTCCCCTCCGCCCGGATCGCCCCGGAGGCCGTCGCGGCGCTCCTGGGCCTCCTGCTCTCGGCGGCCGGGGTCGCCGCCGCCGCCCTCCTGATCAACCCGCTGACGGGGTTCTCGATCCTCCTCGGCGGGCTCACCTACGTCGTCGTCTACACGGCCTGGCTCAAGCGCCGGACGAGCTGGAACATCGTCATCGGAGGCTTCGCCGGGAGCGCCCCCGTGCTCGCGGGGAGCGCCGCGGCGGTGGGGAGCTGGACGGACGGCGCCCTCGCGCTCGCCCTCCTCGTCTTCCTCTGGACGCCCCCCCACTTCTGGAGCCTCGCGCTGATGCTCCGATCCGATTACGCGGCGGCGGGCCTCCCGATGCTCCCCAAGATGGAGGACCCCGCCTACTCGGCGAAGGTCGTCGTCGTCTCGGCGGCGCTCCTCCTCCCCGCGAGCGTCCTCGTCATCCTCGCCGCGCCGATCCGCTGGCCGGTGGCCGTCGCCCTCGCCGTCGCCGCCGTCGGGTTCGTCGTGGTCACGGCGCCGCTCTGGAGCTCCTTCGAGCGTCGGATCGCGCGCCGGGGGTTCCTCTACTCCGGCCCGTACCTGCTCGCCGTGCTCGTCGCTCTCGTCGTCAACTTCGGCCTGATCCGGATCCTCCCGTGACCGCGGGTCGGCGCCTCGGCGGCGAGCTTATCCGCTCCGACCCGGTGGTTCTCCTCGGATGGCCGCGCGCTCCTCCCCGCCCGCTCCCCCCGCGCCCCCGAGCCTAAGGCTCGCCGAGGCCGCGCTCGCCCGGCTCGGCTTCGCCCGGATCCCGCCGCTCCTCCCGAGCCCGACGGACGCCCCCGAGTTCTGGGTCCAGGAATCCGGCGTCCCCCGGCGCGCCTTCCCGGTCTTCGTCGAGTCGGGCGAGGCCCCGACCGGCACGCCCCGGCCGGTCCGGTGGGTCGCCGACGCCGCCCGGCGGGCGAGCGCCCCGCCCCGCGCCATCGCCGTGGTGCC
>JASHUV010000201.1 GCA_030039825.1 Thermoplasmata archaeon | reverse complement strand
GCCGCCGGGCGTGCTGACCGATATCGTGTGGGCTCCCGCGACGGCCGCCGGGACGGTCAGCGCGCAGGAGAGCGTCCCGAGCGAGGTCGTCAGCAGGCTCGCGCCGACGCACGCGACGGGGGCCCAGTCGAGGAGCACCGTGTCGGCGGCGTCGGGCGCGAGTCCCGTCGCGGTGAGGTCCACGGAGCTGCCCACGGTCGTCGTCGTCGAGGAGAGCGCGAGGGTCGCGCCGATCGAGAGCTCGGCGCCGACCGTCGTGTCGCTCCCGCCGGAGCTCGCCGCCGAGATCGTGTGGTCCCCCGCCGCGGCGGAGGGGACCGTGAACGTGCATTCGAAGGAGCCGGCTGTGGACGCGAGCGCCGTACAGACGGTCGCGCCGTCCGACCAGGTCACGGAGGCGTCGCGATCGGCCGGGAACCCCGTCCCGGAGGCGGTGACCGTCGCGCCGACGACCGCCGTGGCGTCGGAGAGGGTGAGGTTCGGGAGGACGGTGAAGGGGGAGCTCGGGCTCGAGCCGGACGCCGAGTTCGCTCGCAGGGAGTAGCTCCCCGAGGCGGTCGCCGGAACGGTCGCCGAACAGACGACGGAGCCCGTCGCCGTGGACCGCGCCGTGCAGAGGGCGCCGTCAAGGCCCGAGATGGTGATCGTGGCTCGCGCGGGGAAGCCCGTGCCGGTGAGCCCGATCGCGCTGCCAACGGTCCCGGAGGCGGGCGAGACCGCGAGGGAGGGCGTGATCGTGAAGACGGCGGACGCCGAGCCGCCCCGAACGCCCGGCTGCTCCGCGACGATCCGGTGGGCACCGCCCGCGACCGCGGGCGCGCTGAACTCGCAGAGGAAGACTCCGGCCGAGGAGGTGAGGAGGGTGCCGCTCGAACAGCCGAGAGCGGCCCCGTCCCAGGTCAGGACGACCGAGGACGACGGATCGAACCCCCAGCCGACCGCGGTGACGGAGGCCCCGTCCGCACCGGAACCGGTCCGGAGCTCGAGCGAGGGGGTCAGGGTCGCGGTGACCGGCGCGATCGCGCCTCCCGCGGCCGCGTTCCCTTGGAGGTGGGAGACGGGGTTGCCGGCGCTCAACGTGGTCCCGATCGAGCCCAACGAGGCTCCGAACAGCGTGGAGAGCACCACCGCCGCCAGGATCAGGTAGATCGCCCCGCGCCGGGCCCGACCCACCGGGAGGGAGGTCGAGCGCCACGCGGGCGTCGCTTCGTTCGCCGGGTCAAGCACTCGGGCTGACGAGGGGGCCATGGCCGCGCCAAGATGGTGACCTATATGAGTATTCTCCTCGAAAAAACATAGTTCGGGCCTCGAAAGCTAGTACGATTCGTAAATTTCTCTAGCAGCTGGCGAATCGAGTCATAATTCAATTGTGTATCAAATACGTGAGTTGTAATTCCATGAGTTTAAATCGGGGGAGACCTTCGGCGCTCCGCGTGCGGTCCGCTCCCCCGGTCCTGTTGAGCCCGAGCGAACGGGCGGAGGTCGAGAGGCTGTCGACCTCCCCGGAGGTCACTCCCCGGCTCCAGATGAGGGCCTGGATCGTGCTCCGGGCCTCGCAGGGGACCCGGAACCGGGAGATCGCCCGGGAGTTCTTCGTGACCCCCGCCACGGTCGCCCTCTGGCGGTACCGCTTCCTCGTCCACCGCCTTCCGGGGATCCTGGCGGACGCCCCTCGGTCAGGGCGTCGACCCCGGATCTCGGCGACCCTGGTGAGCCGGATCGCGGAGTCCGCGAGCCCGGCCGGAGGGGGCGCGGGAGGCCGCCGCTCCAGCCGCGCCACGGCGGCCGCCCATCAGGTCAGCCAATCCACGGTCGTCCGGATCTGGAAGCGGCATCGGCGGACCTCACCGGGACCGGTGTCCGACCCGACGGACCTCGCGGCCGAGGTCTCGCTCGTCCGGGATGTCCGGGGGCTCTACGTGGCCCCCTCGGACCGCGCCGTCGTCCTGGTCTCCGCGGTACGGGGCCCGGAGGCGGGCGCCGGCCCGTCGGCGCCGGGAATCCCCCCGGTCGAGCCGGACAACCCCCGCCGGGGGGGACGCGATCCGCTCGCCGCCGTGCGGGTCCTCTACCGTACCTCCCTCCCGGAACAGCGCCCCCGGGACCGGGTCCGAGAGTTCCTCCTCTTCCTGCAGGGGGTCCGTGACGGCCTCCAGCCGGGGGACCGGGCGCACCTCCTCCTCCGGACCGACCGGCTCCACAAGGAGGCGGAGGTCCTCCGGTGGCTCCGCCGCCATCCCGAATTCCACCTGTACGCGACCCCCGCCTCGATCGAGGACGCCGAGCCGGACTTCCTGCTCCCGACCTCGCTCTCGGTCCGGGGCGTGAGGGCGTCGGGCCTCCGCAGCCTCAACCACCTCGTCGAGGCGTTCCGGGCGTACTCGCAGACCCACCTGGACTCGCCCCGGCCCTTCGTCTGGGCGGCCGTCCCTCCGAATCCTCTCGGTCGGGCGCACCGGGGGGCTCGACGGCCCGCGCCGCGCCCGACCCGGGACCGACCGGCGCCCGCCCCTCCCCTCCTGACCGCCACGATGGACCTCGACGAGCGGGTCGCGCCGCGGTCTCGGCTCGCCCCGCTCCTCGCCCTCCCCACGTTCCGGGCGGCCCTGTCCGGAGCGTACGGGCCGGGGCTCGTCGTGGAGCTCGCGAGCGCGCGCGCCGAGGGCGAGCGTCCGGCAGGGGGGACAACGCCGCCCGCCGGCCCCGAGGCCCCCCCGCCGGGGGCGCCGGCGCCCGAAGCGAACCCCCGCCCCCGGGGCCCCTCGTCCGACGCGCCGCCCGGCCCCGTCTAGCGGCCGGTCGGTCCCTCGAACCCGTCGCCGAGGAGCTCTCGGGCGACGACGAGCCGACGGATCTCCGAGGTCCCGGCGCCGATCTCGAGGAGCTTCGCGTCCCGGGCGAGCCGCTCCACCGGGTAATCGCGGATGTAACCGTTCCCGCCGTGGATCTGCACGGCGTCGAGCGCCGCGCGGGTCGAGGCCTCGCTCGCGAACGTGAGGGCGGCCGAGCTCGCCCGGGCGCTGCGCTTGTCGGTCTGCACGGCGGCGAGCGCCGCGTAGAGGAGCAGCCGCGAGGCCTCCTGCGCCGAGTACATGTCGGCGAGCTTCGCCTGGACGAGCTCGAAGCGTCCGATCGGCTGGCCGAACTGCTCGCGGGTCCGGGCGTAGGCGAGCGAGAGCGCGAGGCACTCCTCGATGATGCCGACCGGGATCGCGGCCAGCACGGCGCGCTCCACGTTGAGCCCGGCCATCATGACCTCGACCCCCCGGTTCTCCTCGCCGACGCGGCGGTCGAGGGGGACCTCGACGTCCTTGAACGCGAGCTCCCCGGTCGGCGAGCCGCGCATCCCCATCTTGTCGAGCGAGCGCGAGACCGTGAACCCGGGCGTTCCCCGCGAGACGAGGAAGGCGGTGATCCCGCGCGAGCCCCTCTCCGGCGCCGTCTTCGCGTAGACGAGCAGGGTGTCCGCGAGCGGGCCGTTCGTGATGAACTGCTTCGTGCCGTCCAGGCGGTAACCGGTCGGGGTCCGGGTCGCGGTCGTCCGGATCGCGACGGCGTCGGAGCCGGCCGAGGGCTCGGTGAGGGCGAGCGCCCCGATGTTCTCGCCGCTCGCGAGCTTCGGGAGGAACGCCGCCCGCTGGGCGTCGTTCCCGGTCCGGGCGAGGTTGTCGGCGCACAGGTTCGAGTGGGCGCCGACCGAGAGCGCGAGGGCCGGGCTGACCCGGGCGATCTCCTCGAGCACGAGCGCCTGGGCGAGGTAGGAGAGCCCGAGGCCGCCGTACGCTTCGGGCAGCGTGACCCCGAGGAAGCCGAGCTCGCCCATCCGGCGGAAGAGGTCCCGGGGGAAGGCATCGTCCCGGTCGATCGCGGCGGCCCGCGGGGCGATCTCCGCTCGGGCGAACCGTCGGACCGTGTCGCGGAGGCTCACCTCCTCGTCGGAGAGCGCGAGGTCCACGGGCCGGCGAGGAGCGCCGGACGAATAAGGCTACGCGCGGCGGGCGCGCCGTTCCCCGCGGGAGGGCATCGGCGAGCGCCGGAGGCCGAGGGCATGACGCCACGTCGCCCTCGGCCGGGGGAAGTCGACGCGGTAGTGCGCCCCCCGGCTCTCCTCGCGCGCGAGCGCGGCCCGCACGATGAGTCGACCGGCGACGACGGCGTTCGCCCCCGGCCCGGGGAGCGTTCCCTCCGGCGGCTCGGCCTCGCGCGCGAGCTCGGCGAACCGTCGATCGGCGGCGGCGAGCCCTCCCGCGCTCCTCAGGATCCCGGCGTCGGCCCACAAGAGCTCCTGGACCTCGGCGAGGCGCGCCTCGCGGCGATCCTCCCCCTCGCCCGGGGGGCTCGGCAGGTCGAGCACGACCGGCGGCGGGAGCGGCCCCCCGGGGGAGGACCGCCGGAGCTGGCGGACCGCGCGCTCGCCGAACACGAGCCCCTCGAGGAGGGAGTTGCTCGCGAGCCGGTTCGCGCCGTGCACGCCGGTCGACGCGACCTCCCCCACGGCGAGGAGGCCGGGAAGGCTCGTGCGCCCTTCGAGATCCGTCGCCACCCCCCCGATCGTGTAGTGGGCGGCGGGCGCGACCGGGACCGGGTCCCGGGAGAGATCGAGCCCGTAGGTCGCGAGGAAGCGGGAGATCGTGGGGAACCGGGCGTCGAGCCGGTCGCGCGGGATCCCGGTCGCGTCGAGGTAGACGTGGTCGGCCCCGCTCCGGTCGAGCTCGCGCCGGATCGCCCGGCAGAGGACGTCGCGGGGGGCGAGCTCCCCGCGACCGGCCCCGCTCGGCAGGAAGCGTTCGCCGGCCGCGTTGACGAGCTTCGCCCCCTCCCCGCGGAGCGCCTCGGTGATGAGGTAGCGCGGAGCGCCCGGACGGGCGAACGCCGTCGGGTGGAACTGGATGAACTCCATGTCGGCGAGGAGCGCACCGGCGCGGAACGCGACCGCGAACCCGTCCCCCGTCGCGATCGCGGGGTTCGAGGAGTGGCGGTAGAGGCCCCCCGCGCCCCCCGTCGCGAGGACGACCGGCGCGGCGCGGACCTCCTCCGTTCCGCCCCCGTCCTGAGCGAGCGTCGCGACGAGGGCGCCGTCCGGGAGGGGGGTCAGCCGGGCGAGGACCGTGCGCTCGCGGATGTCGATCCCGGCCTCGAGGACCCGGGCCCTCAGCGTCTCCTCGATGTGGAAGCCGGTCGCGTCGCCACCGGCGTGGACGATCCGCGCGCGCGAGTGGGCCGCCTCCCGCCCGAGCGAGATCTGGCCGTCGGCCGTGTCGAACGGGACCCCGAAGCGGACGAGGTCGGCGATCCGCCGCGGCGCCTCGTCGGTGAGGATGCGGGCGGCGGCCGGGTCGACGAGGCCGTCGCCGGCGGCCGTCGTGTCCGCGAGGTGCCGGGCCGGCGAATCGTCCGGACCGAGCGCCGCGGCGATCCCTCCCTGGGCGTAGCGGGTGTTCGACTCGTCGAGCCGCGACTTCGTGACGATCGTCGGCGCGAGGCCGGCCTCGCGGCCGCGGAGCGCGACATAGAGGCCGGCGATCCCGCTCCCGACGATGAGGGGGCGGAGGTCGGGGGCCGTCACGTCGCCTCCGCCGGGCCGGAGGGACGCGGCCCCGCCGCGCTCCACCGGAGGATCCGGGCGGTGAGCACCCGGCGGAAGCCGAGCCGATCGTAGAGGGCCCGCGCCGGCGCGTTCGCCTCCGTCACCCAGAGGCGGACGCTCGTGCGGCCGGCGGTCGCGAGCCCGCCGAAGGCGAGCCGCAAGAGGAGCGTGCCGAGCCCGCGTCGGCGCGCCGTGGGCTCGACGGCGAGGTCGAGGACGATCGCGGACCCGGGGAGCGGCGTGGTCACGAGGACGAAGCCGAGGAGGCGCCCGTCCGACCCGACGAGGCCGAAGGAGGCCGGCGCGAAGACGCCGCCGAGCCGACCGTCGAGGAGGTCCGCGAACGTCTCGCGCGCCTCCTCGGGGGTCTCGGCCACGAGCCGTTCGTCCGGGCCGCCCCGGAAGGCGCGCCAATCGAGGGCGGCGAGCCCGGCCACGGGGAGCTCCCCGAGCGGGCGGAGCCGGGCGTCCGGGGGGAGGGCGGGAGCGGCCCGGTCCGCGGGTCCGAGCGGCCGCTCGAGCGCGTGGCGGACGAGGACCTCCGCCGGTAGGCGTCGGCCCGCCTCGCCCGCCCACGCCGCCTCCTCCGCCTCACCGAGGCCCGAGAGGCCGACGTCGGCCCGGTCGACGAGCCCGGTCCATCCCGCGGCGAGCGCGTCGAGCAACGCGGAGGCCCGCGCGGACCGATCCGCCCCGGGATCGACGTGGAGGTGGGCGTAGGCCCGCCGACCGCGGACCGTGAAGAACGCGAGACCGGCGGCGCCGTCCTCCGGAGAGAGCCAGACCCCGGTGAGCGGGCCCTCCGAGAGGTCGCGGGCCGCCTCCTCGGCCCAGTCGTCGGGGAGCGGCTCGCCCCGCCTCGCGAGCTCGGCGCGCACCTCCTCCGCCCTCGCCCTCAGGGCCGCCC
>JASHUV010000200.1 GCA_030039825.1 Thermoplasmata archaeon | reverse complement strand
ACCGCCGCCCGGGGCCGGACCCCGGGGCCCGCGGGGGCCGCACCCGGGCGCGGGCGACCGGCCCGAGACGTTCGTGCCCGTCGCGTTGCCGCCGGCCCCCCTCGGGGGCGGGCAGCCGCAGGGCGGGGGCCGGGTCCCGTTCAGGGTAGCGTTCCCGGCCGCCGTCGAGTTCCCGGGCGGTGGCGGGCAGCCGCACCCCGGCGGGGGCGGGCGCGAACCGTGGGAGGTGTTGGAGGCGTTCCCGCCGGGCGGCGGCGGGCAGCCGCATCTCGGAGGGGCCGTGCCGTTGCCGAGCCCGCTCCCGTTGCCGATCGCCGCGCTCGAGTTCCCGCAGCCGGCCCCGGACCGGTCGGTCAGCCCGAGGGTCGCCGCCGCCACCCCCCCGACGCTGTCGCCGAACCCCGAGCCGACGAGGAGGAGCGCCGAGAGCCCCGCCACGGTCGCCAGGATGCCGAACGCCGTCGCCCTTCGCCCTACCGTCGCCATCGTCCGTCGCCTCGGGAGGAGTAGGTCGGAGGGGGGTGATTCGGATTTCCCGAGATGGTACCGGAATCGGTCTAGGATCCTCCCGGCGTCGGGGGGCCCGAGGGCTATCGGAACGTGCCGGCGATGACGAGACCGGGAGCGGCGATCCCGAGGAAGGGCAGCGCGAGGATCGACTCGGAGAGCGCCGGCACCGCGAGGGCGACGCCCGCGAGCGGGCCGGCGAGCAGGAGGAGGCCGATCGCGTAGAGCGCCGCGCCGACGCCGAGCGCGCTCGATCCGATCCGCCGCGCCTCCCACGCGAGACCCCCGACGATGCCGAGGCTGCCGACCGCGGCGAGCAGGAGGCCGGCAGTCGCGAGCTCGAACGCGGCGCTGCCCCCCACCGGGCCCGTGAGGGCATGGGAGCGGACGCAGGCGAGCCCGGCGGAAGGGTTCCCCTGGACGCACTGGGCGAACGCCGAGGCCGACCCGCTCAGGTAGGCCCCGGCGGCGAGCACGAGGAGGAGGCCGAGGCTGCCGACGAGGCAGAACGTCGAGGCGATCCGGAAGCGCCGATCGGCGCTCCGGAGGGCCCGGAACGCCGAGCGGTACGCCGTCAGGCTAAGGAGGTAGAGGAGCGCCGCCGCCTCGAGCGCGGCGAGGTCGATGGTCGCCGGGTCGATCGGGCCGCCGGGAACCGGCCCCACGTAGGCGACGAGGCCCGGCACCGCGAAGCCGGCGACGGCCCCGATGACCCCGAGGACCCCGCCGAGCATCATCCGGCGCCGACCGATCGCGTCGCCCGGCGCCCGGGGGGCCGGAGCGCTCACGCCGACGCGCCCCCGAGGAGCTCCTCGATCATCCCGACCGGCGGCGCCCCGAAGGAGAGCAGACGGTCGTGGAAGCGGCCGAGGTCCCCGCCGAAGTCCGGCGCGAGGTGGCGGCGCCGCGCCTCGAGGATCGCGAGCTTGCCGAGGGTGTAGCAGAAGTACTCGGGGTTGAAGGTGCCGCGGATCGCCTCGCGCTCCGCCGGGAGACGCTCCATGTGGGCCTCGCGGACGAAGAGTCCGGTCGCCTGCTCGAGCGTCATCCCGCCCGTGTGGAGCCCGATCGCGGCCAGGAGACGGCAGTCGCGGAGGAGGGCGTCGTGGAGCTGCGCCGCCTCCGCGGAGGGGGCGCCGCCGCGGAAGCCCGCCTCGACGGCGAGCTGCTCGCAGTAGTGGGCCCATCCCTCCGTGAAGCAGTCCGACATGCCGACCTTCCGGACGAGCGAGGTCGGCGCCCGCCGGTGGTGGAGGAACTGAAGGTAGTGACCCGGGTAGACCTCGTGGACGGTGATGTTCCGGAGCATCGGCCGGTTCAGCGAGCGGAGCCACTCCTCCTGGCGCGCCGGGCTCCAGGCCGGGTCGACCGGCGTGACGAAGTAGATCCCCTCGTCGCCGTGGCGCTCGAACGGGCCCGGCGGGTTCATGCTGGCCGTCGAGAGCGCCCGTCCGTAGCTCGGCGTCTCCTCGACCCGGCAGGACGACGGCTCCGGGATCGTCGCGAGGCGCTTCTCGAGGACGAGCGCGCGGGCCTCGTCGACGAAGCCCCGGGTCTCGGCGATCAGCTCGCCCGAGCTCGGATGGTCGACGTAGAGGGACTCGAGGAGGGCGTCGACCGAGGGACCTCCCGGCGAGGAGCGGGCGAGCTCGGCGAGCCGGGCCTGGTTCCGTTCGAGGTCCCGCTGCCCGGCCTCGCGGATCTCCTCGAACGGGGTCCGGATCCCCTCGCGGACCCAGAGGAGGCGCTGGAAGCGCTCCGGGCCGAGCGCGAACTCCGGGGTGGCCTTCGGCCTCCAGTGGCGCTCGAGGCGGAGGAGGAAGGACGCGAGAGCGTCCTGGGCCGCGGCGCGGGCCTCGTCGAGCTCGCCCCGCATCTCCGGGGCCCTCGCCACGGTGAACGCCTCGACCTCGTCGAAATGGGAGGGAAGGCCGCGCCCGATCGTCTCGGCGAGAGCGACGAACGGCATCGGCAGGACGTCGTCGAGGCGGGCCCGGCCGGTCCCGAGCAGGGCCGGGACGCCCCGGAGCGTCGCGATCATCGCCCGGACCCGGTCGGCCGCGGGGGCGTAGTCCCGCACGAGGTAGGAGGTCATCGAGGCCGCGCCGAGGTAGGACATCGGGTTCCGCTCGAGCTCGCGGGCATCGCGGAGGTTGAACGCCGGGCTCTCGAGCAGGAGCTCGAGGAGGCGACGGTCGATCGCCCGGCCGGAGGCGGCGGGCGGTGGGAGCGCGTCGAGCTCGGCCCTCAGGCCTTCCGCGCCGGCGAGCCACCGGTCGGTCCCGGCCGTCGAGAGATCCGGTAGTCGCCCGTCGTACTCGTGCCGTCCGAGGAAGACGGCGGCGCCCGGCGCGAGGTCGAAGAGATGGTCGACGATCGCTCGCTCGAGCCCGTCGAGCGTCCTCGCGCTCGGCATCCGCGTCCCGGACGGCCCGACCCGGGGGCCGCTCTAAAGCTGTCCCCGCCCGACCGAGCGGCTTATGGAACGGCCGCCGTACGGCCCGGCGTGCCCGTCCTCCTGAGCGCCCGATTGCGCGAGCTCGGGCTCGAGCTGCCGAGCCCGGCCCCCCCGATCGGCTCCTACGTTCCCGTCGTGATCGAGGGGAACCTCGCCTGGATCTCCGGCCAGATCGCGATGCTCGAGGGGCGGCCCCTCCACCCCGGTCTCGTGGGGGCCGCCGTCGATCCCGCCACGGCCCGGGATCTCGCCCGGCGCGCCGCGCTCCAGGCGCTCGGCGCCCTCGCCGCGGCGCTCGGCAACGTCGACCGGATCCAGCGGATCGTCCGGCTCGGCGTCTACGTCGCCGTCGCCCCGGGGTTCGACCGTCCTCACGAGGTGGCGAACGGGGCCTCCGACCTCCTGAGGGAGCTCTTCGGGGAGGAGCGACGCCCGGCCCGGGCCTCCTTCGGCGTGAGCGTCCTCCCGCTCGGCGCCCCCGTCGAGGTCGAGATGACCGCGGCGGTCGGCTGAGCGCGCCGATGGACGGGACGGCGTACCCCGGCGTCTACCGGGAGGGCCGGGAGCTCTACACGATCAACGCCCGGCCCGGGGTCCGCGTCTCCGGTGAGGCCCTGACGCGCGACGGCGACACGGAGTTCCGGCACTGGGACCCGTTCCGCTCGAAGCTTGCGGCCTATCTCCTCAAGGGACCCCGGCCCCCCACGTTCGAGGGGGTACGGAGCGTCCTCTACCTCGGGGCCTCCCACGGGACGACGGCGAGCCACCTGTCCGACCTCCTCCCCGAGGCCCGGATCTTCGCGATCGAGAAGAGCCCGCGATCCTTCGCCCCGCTCCTGCGCCTCGCCCGCCAGCGGTCGAACCTCCTCCCGATCCTCGCCGACGCGCAGCTCCCGGAGCGGTACGCCGCCGACGTGGGCCTCGTCGATCTCCTGTACCAGGACGTGGCCCAGAGGGGGCAGGCCCGCATCTTCACCGAGAACGCGTCGGCCTGCCTCCGCCGGGGCGGCCGGGGCCTCCTGATGCTCAAGGTCCGCTCGGTCTCGCAGTCGCTGAGCGCCCGCGAGGTCGTCGCCGACGCCCGGGAGGAGCTCCTCGCCCGGCGCCTCACCGTCGGCGCCCCCGTCGACCTCGCCCCGTTCTCCCGCGAGCACCTCGCGCTCCCGGTCGTCGGCTGAGGCCACCGTTCATCGTTCACGCGCCGGTCCGGAACCAAATACCGGGCCCCGCGTCGGAACGGTCGGTGGATGCCGTGCCGACGCTCTCGCTCCCCGAACGCGCCCCCCGAGCCCCGATCCTGGCCGCCCTCGTCGTCCTGGCCGCGCTGGCCGCGGTCCCCATCGTCCCGGGTCTCGCCCCGTGGGGGCCGTCCGCCGTCCGGGGGCACCTCGCCGAGGCCGGGGTCGCCGGCCCGCGGACCGAGGCGGTCCGACCCGCCCGGCTCGTCGCCCCGCTGTCCGTGACGATCTGGACCCCCCCGGTCCTCTACGCGGGCGCGCCGGATGCGCTGACCGCGCACGTGCAGGGCGGCGTCCCACCGTACCGGTACTCCTGGAACGACTCGCAGGGCGAGACGGGCGAGTTCCAGACCTTCGGGATGATGGTCTACTACACCGGCTCGATCACCGTCGCGGTGACGGTCTGGGACGCCGTCAACGACTCGGCCGAGGCGTGGCTCGCCCTCGACGTCAACGGCCCCTCGATCGGGCTCTTCCCGTCCGAGGCCTCGACGGACGCGGGGCTCCCCATCCCCTTCGCGGTGGACGTCGCCGGCGGCACGCCGCCGTACACGCTGACGTGGACGACGCTCCCCGACGGGGCACCGAACGTCACCCATCCGGCCGAGGCCGCGCTCTGGTACGTCCACGCCGAGTCGGACGTCCTCGGGCTCCTCTGGGTCCAGGCGACGGTGACCGACGCGAACGGCCTCGGGGTCACGATCGAAGGGGTGATCGCGGACATCCTCCCCGCGCCGTCGATCATCCTCGCCCCACCGAACCCCGGCGTGGCCGCCGGGAGCCTCGGGACCCTGAGCGGCACGGTCATCGGCGGGAGCCCGCCGTTCGTCTGGACGGTCGCCCCGGACCGGATCCTCCCGGACGCCGACAACGATTCCACGGTCACCGGAGACGGCATGACGCTCTCCTGGACCGCCCGGTTCCCGGCCCCCGGGCCGATCGAGGTCCTCGTGACGCTGACCGACGCCGTCGGCCAACGGGCGCAGGCGAACACGACCATCGACGTCCTCGCTCCCCTCGTCGCCATCCTCGGGTTCGCGTCGGCTCGGCCGGTCGCCGGCGGCGCGCTCGATCTCTCCCTCAACCTGTCCGGGGGCGCGGCCCCGTACACGGTCGAGCTCGAGCTCTCCGACGGGGAGAGCGCCCGGCTCGTGGCCCCGACATCCGGGCCGCTGACGGTCACGGTCCATCCGAAGGACGGCGGACCGCTCGCCGTCCAGGCCGTGGTCGACGACGCCTCCGGAGCGAGCGTGACGGTGACGGCGACCGCGGACCTCGACCCGCCGGTCGCCGCCGCCACCGTCGCTCCCTCCGGCGGATCCGGGAGCGCCCTGACCGCCGGGGCCGGCCTTCTCGTCCTCCTCGCCGCGTTCGCCGCCCTGGTCGTGCTCTGGCGTCGGCGGCATCGGACGGCCACGACCTCCGACGCCACCGCGCGGGCGGCGACCTCCTCGAGCGCCGTCGAACGGATCCTGAGGGACTCGGAGGGCCTCGACCGGTCGGCGGTGAAGCTCCTCGCCGAGTCGGACGGCGTCCGACCCGAGGAGGTCGATGCCGCGCTCGGCGCGCTCCTCGCGCGGGGCGCGGTCCGCGCGGAGGAGGCGCCCGACGGCGGGGAACGGCTCCGATGGGTCGCGGCCGAGGACCGGTCCGGCTCGGGAGGGGGACGATGAGCGCGCCGGGGCGGGGGGCGCTCGGGGTCCTCCTCGCGGCGACCATCGCCCTCCTCGCCGCCGCGGGCGGGGGCTCGGCGACCCCGCTCGCCACGGTCCCCTCCCACCTCGCGGCCGCCGCGTCGACGAACGCGACGGCGATCGGCAATTTCTCGGCCGCCCTCGGCCGCATCGTCACGCTCATCGGCGCGGCCGGAGGCGCCGTGCTCGCGATCGCCTGGGCCCGCGTCGCGCTCAGTTGGTTCTCGAACGATGTGTCGAAGAAGATCCAGGCGAAGGACCGGGCGCGCGACGCGCTCGTCGGGTCGCTCATCTTCGTCGCGGCGCTGACCGGCCTCATCTGGGGCCTCGCGCAGTGGGTCCTGAGCGGCGGCTAGGGGTCGGCGATGGTCGATCCCACGGACCTTCTGATCCAGTCGATCCTCTTCGCCATCTTCGCGGGCCTGACGGCCATCATCCAGTACGTCACCGGACCGACCTACGCCGGTCTCCTCGTCCCGGAACTCTCGACCTCCTCGCTCTACCCCGCCTTCCCGGGCGGCTCGGGCTCCTTCTACGCCGCCCCGATCGCCTTCTCCGACTACCTCCTCGTCAACCTCGTCGACCCGGCGATCGTCCTCGTGGCCCTCGCGATCGGGCTCCTCTACCTCTCGCGCTCCTTCGTCGGCCGCGAGACGGTCCGGCTCGAGGGCGTCCTCCCGAGGGTCGTCGTCTACACCGTCCTCGCGAACATCAGCGTCCCGGTCGGCGGGGCCCTGCTCGATCTCGCCGGGGCCATCTACCCCGTGATCGCCGGGTGGGACGGCGGCGCCTGGCAGAACTGGACGAACCTCGCCGGCGTCGGCGGGGTGGCGTTCAGCTGGGACAACGGCGCCATCGCGTTCATCGTCTCCTTCGTGCTGTTCTCCCTCGTCCTCCTCCTCGCGGCGGCCGTCGCGCTCCGGGACGCGCTCCTCGCGGTCCTCCTCGTGCTGCTCCCGATCCTCACCCTCGCCGGGGGCGTTCCGTCGCTGCGTCCCCTGGCGACGCGCGCCTGGATGCTCTTCGCCGAGGCCGCGTTCCTGCCCTACGTCCTCGTCATCCCCCTCGAGCTCGCGGTCGGCTCGCCCTCGATTCTCCTGCTCGCCGGCTACCTGACGCTCGCCGTCGCCTCGCCCGCCTTCATCTCCCTCGCCGGC
>JASHUV010000199.1 GCA_030039825.1 Thermoplasmata archaeon | reverse complement strand
CACCTCGAATTCCACACCCAGCCCCTCGGCGCGAAACAACATGTCGTTCGCGACCTATGAACCGGAGGGGGCCGCCCTCATGTTCGGAGGGCTGACCGATTTGGCCACGCAAACTACGGCGAACGACAGCTGGCTCTACTACTTCGCCAACGATACTTGGGTTTATCTTGATTCGGCCGACGGGCCTCCCGCCCGTGAGGAGGCCGCTTTCGCCGTGGACCAGACCGACGGCATCGGGCTCCTGTTCGGTGGAGTGGCCCCGAACTTCTCGAGCGGAAACGTCTCGGGGACGATCATCTGGCGAGACACGTGGGAATTTAATTTCCATACCAACAGATGGAAGGCGGTCATCACCTCGACCGCCCCCTCGGCCAGGTATGGCGCCTCCCTAGTTTGGGATTCCAGCGATGACGAGTTCTTCCTTTTCGGGGGATGCTCCTTCTCCTGCGACTCGGACACCTGGGAGTTCTCACCCTCCACCTCCCAGTGGGAGCCGGTCACCGCCACCGGCGTCGAACCGGAGGCCCGGGCGGGCGCCTCCTTCGCCTGGGACCCCGGCTCCGACCGGGGCGTCCTCTACGGGGGATACACCTTCGACACCAACGGCGGCTACCTCGTCTATTCCGACACGCACGAGCTCCTGCCCGACGGCGAATGGTTGGCGAGCGAGCCGAGCGCGGCAGGAGCCGCCCCCGAGTATCAGCCCGAACCCGTCTACGACGATCCGTCGACCTGGGCGAACTTTCCTGGGTGCAACGCCATGACGCTGTGGGGTGGATCCATCTCGCTGTCGGCACCTCCTGAGTTCGTATACGTCATCATGCCATCGAATGATTCACCGGCGGAATTCCAGTGCTGGGGCCCTGGCGCCGGCCCACCGCCGCCGGGCCCTCCCCCGCCCTGCTCCCGGCAGTCCTTCCTCGACATCCTCGTGCTCGACGCGATCACCGGCCAGCCGATCCCCAACGCCACCGTCGAGATCTCCGGCCAGTGCCTCCCCGGCATCCTGCACACCGATCTGCAGGGCTACGCCGACTTCACCACGAACACCCCGGACAACATCTCCATCAACGTCTCCGCGGCGTACTATCACGGGAGATCGACCTACTACAACTACACCTACGACAACTCGACCGCCAACGACACAACCCTCACGCGCGTCGTCCAGGTCGACCTCCAGCCCTACCCGGCGCTCAACGTCCAGGTCCTCGGGAACGACGGGGGGACGTTCTACGTCCCCGTGGAGGGGGCCGCCATCGAGCTCGACAACTTCACCATCGTCGCCACGACCGAGGCCGACGGCTGGGGCAACGCCACCGGACTCTCCGAGTTCAACGAGCTGGCCATCGTCTCGGCGACGGCGGCCAACTACTCGACGAACTGGAAGGTCGTGGCGATCCCGTACACCGGCGAGGTCAACGTCACGCTCACCCTCCTGAAGGCCGGCTACCTGACCGTCGTGGTCGTCGATTCGGTGAGCGGCGACCCGATCGGCGGGGCGACCGGAACGATCACGCGCCTCGACCCCGGTCTCCCCGCACCGTTCCGCTACACGACCGGTCCGGACGGGAGCTTCACGGTCGAGCTCCCGGAAGGGAACTACTCCGCGACCGCGGGGGCGACCGGCTACCTCAACAACAACACGGGCGGCCGCGGATTCCTCGGGTGGGTCGCGCCGGACACGATCACCGTCAAGCTCACGCCGGAACGAGGGTCGAACGAGTCCGTCCGCCTCCAGGACGCCTTCACGGGGGCCCCGATCGCCGGTGGCTACGTCCGCTTCGGGGACGGGGCCCCGATCCGGACCGGCGCCGACGGCTGGGCGAACGCGACGGACCTCCTCCCGCCGGGACGGATGCTCGTCCTCGGGACGGCCACGGGCTACCTCCCGAACTCGACGACGATCATCGTGGCGTACCTGACGAACCTCCCGCCGGTGACCCTCAACCTCACCCCGACCTGCGACGGGGCGTGCGCCGGGGGGGGTCACTCGGGGAACGGCCCCGGCGGCTCGCCGTTCCTGCCGACCGGCGGGGCCTCCCTCGCTCTCCTCCTCGCGGCCCCCGGCGTCCTCGTGGTCGCCGGGGCCCTCTACGCCATCGGCCTCAGCGCCCGACGGGGCACCCGGGCCCGGGAGGCCTCCGGATCGCAGGCCCCGGGAGCTTGAGTCGCGTTGGGACCCGAGGGCTGAAGTTTAAGCCAACCGTCCGGATGGGACGGCGCATCCGGCGGGGGAACCGTCGGGAGGAGCGAGTCCGATGAGCCCCTGGTGGAAGAAACCGGACCCGGTCGAGCCGACCGTCGTCGAGCAGATCGAGGCGATCGAGGTCCCCATCATCACCGAGGTCAAGGCGCGGCTCGCGAAGGGCGACTACGCGGGGGCCCTGCGCGTCTCCTATCCCGTCGCCGCGAACGACCTCGCGAAGGCGTTCCAGAAGACGTTCCCGCCGGGCATGACGCACGAGGAGTTCCTGCGCACCCGAACGACGAAGGAGATGGGGCATCTCCCGGAGTTCTTCCGCCGGTTCTACGGGCTCTACGCTCCCCTCCGCTACGGACCGCC
>JASHUV010000198.1 GCA_030039825.1 Thermoplasmata archaeon | reverse complement strand
GTCCACGCGCGCTTGACCGGGCCGAGCGGGATCGACACCTCGACCACCGAGCAGTTCCTGATCCCGTTCACCGTCGACGCCTACGGCGGCTCCTCCGACCTCCGCTACGAGATCGCCCTCACCGGCCTGAGGAACGGGAACACGGTGAGCGGGCCCGGGAACTGTTCGATCCTGGAGGGCGGGACGTACACCCCGCCGTACAGCGGGTACGCCGAGTTCACCTGCCTGCCGACCCCGAAGAGCTACAACGTCTACCGGGCGGAGGTCACGGTCTACGACGCGCTCCAGACCTCCGACCGGGCGACGTCGAACTGGACGTTCACGGTCAGCCCACCGGAGGCGCTGCGCATCTACAGCGAGTACGTCCTGTACTTCTACACCGGCCTCGACCTCGAGAACACCTTCACGGCGTACGCCGAGGTGGCGAACCAATCGGCGACCTCGCTCACGATGGACCTCGGCGGCTTCCCGCAGACGGTGACCCAGGAGACCTCGCCGGACTACTGGAACTCCGCCCCGGTCAACATGGGGCTGTTCGAGCCCGGCGCCGAGGTCAGCGTCGAGGCGCAGTTCCCCGGCTGGACGCTGAACGCCACCTACGCGCTCGACTACGTGCAGGCGCCCGGCTGGCTCTCGAACCTCTTCGCCGACGCGAGCCTCACCGGCGCCGTCAAGTACACGATGTCGAGCTCGGGCGCCGGCCCGTACAACAAGACCTACTCGCTCTCCTACTCGTTCAACTGGAACATCGGGAAGACGTTCAACTTCTCGATCCCCGTCCCTCTGGTCAGCGGGAAGTACTCGCTGATCCCGAGCGTCGCCCTCGCCTTCGGCGTCACCTCGAAGGGGAACATCACCCTCTCCGGCGGGTTCACGCTCACCACCCCGTCGATCGCCCTCGGGCCCTTCTCGATGACGATCTCCGCCGGGGTCACGCTGAAGGGCACGTTCGCCCTCGCCGTCGACGGCTCGAACGTCCAGACGATCGACTGGTTAAGCGCCTCCGTCACGCTGACCGTCACCGGAACGTTCATGGCGAGCGTTCCGATCTACGGCTTCTCGTTCAACCTGTTCGGCGACCCGATCAACATCGGCTTCACGCTCCAGCTCACCGTCGCCCCGTCCGTCGCCCTCTCCCTCATCCTCATCCCGACGCAGAACACGCAGACCGAGCTCATCGGCAACGTCGGGGTGATGCTCGCGAAGATCCTCGGCAGCTTCACCCTCCCCCTCACGGCCGCCGTCAATTTCGGCATCGGCATCGCCTCGGTCTCCTTCGGCGGGACGTTGTCGGTCGCCCTCGCGATGGAGCTCGACCCCACGATCGAGGTCGCGGGCGGCTGGGTCAACGGCAGCATCCAGGTCGGCGCCCAGTTCATGTTCTGGAGCGGCTCGTTCAACCTCGTCGGGCCCGGGACGATCTACCACTGGGACCCCCCGCCCGACGCGGCGAGATCGAGCGCGACGCCGATGAACGGCACGACCCAGAACGTGACGTGGGTCCTGAACACGCGCTACTACCGGAGCAGCGCCTACGACACGAACGTGTGGAACGCCTCCGCGAGCTCCGGGGCCGCGATCTCGGACATCTACCCGGAGACGGAGGTCGCGGCGGCCGCGGGGGCGAACGGCGCCTACCTGTTCTACTCCGACGACAACGTGAGCCTCCCGGTCGACGAGGGGCTGACGATCTCCGGCGGGCGGCTCGATCCGTCCACCGATGAGTGGACCGCGATCCCCTCCCCGACCGATCCGGGCTTCCTCGTCACGCGGCCCGCGGCCACCACCCTTTCCGACGGCCGGATCGAGGTCGTCTGGGACGCCCTCCCCGCCGCCGAGGAGGGGGCGAGCGGACCGACCGGCCTCTCGACGATCGCCCTCCATGGGGCGATCTACGACCCCGCCACCGGGGCGTGGGGCGCCGTCCGGGACTTCACGACGGGCGGGATCGCCGAGTCCTACGTGGTCGACCCGACCGGGGCCGAGGGCCGGGTGGTCGCCCTCGTCACGGACTCCATCGTCTTCGACGCGACGACGCCCGAGCACCTCGTCCAGTTCGACGCCGGGAGCGGGGCGACGCTCACGAACGCGAGCGTCACCGGGCTCTCCGAGGTCCTCTCGAGCCGCGGAGCGTCGAACTGGGCCGTCGTCCAAGGGCTCGACGGGAACGACTCTCTCGTCGCTCTCTCGAGCGGGGAGGCGGTCACCCTCGCCGTCACGCCTCCCGCCGGATCGGGACTGCTCGCCGAGTCCTTCGAGACCGGCTCCTCCGCCGATCTCGCGTTGCTCTACCGCGAGCCGGTCAACGCCGAGGCGGTGATCGTCAACGCGTCCACGGGGTCGACGCTCGCCACCCTGCCGCTCCCGGGGAGCGTGAGCTCGGTCCGGGCGATCGCCGACGGGACCTCGAGCTACCTGTTCGCCTCGACCGGCTCCGGCCTCGAGGGATGGGAGTGGACCGGCGGGTCGTGGCGGAACGTCACGAACGTGAGCCGGCCGGGTATCGTCGCGTTCGGCGTCGTCCAGGACGGGGGCGCCCTCCTGCTCTACGATGTCGCCCGGACCGGCGGGAACGCCTCGGAGCCGATCGAGGCGCTCGACCTCGCCGAGGTCGGCGCGAACCTCCCCGCCATCGCGACGCCGACGGCCCCGGGTGGCGCCTCCTCCGGCGGCGCCTCCCCGGTGAGCGCCCTCGACCTCACGGTCCTCCTCGCCGCTCTCGGGCTCGTCGACGTCCTCCTGCTCGCGGTCGTCATCGTCCGCTCCCGCCGCCCCCGCGGACCCGCCCCGGTCGCCGGTCCCGGCGCCTCTCCGCCCGCCTCCGTCACGGCGACCTCCTCACCGCCCCCGCCCGCCCCCGCGGGCGCTCCCCCGCCCCCCCCGGCGCCGCCGGCCGGGTGAGATCGCATGCGAGCGTCGTTCCTCGCCCTCGTCGTCCTGGTGGCGGCGAGCGCCGCCCTGTCCGGCGCCGTTCCGAACATCCTGTCCTCGTCCGGTCCCATCCCGGCGGCGCCGCCCTCCGCCGGCGCCGCGACGATGGCCGGCCCCCTCTCGGCGGCGACGCCGATCGCCCACCCGGCGCTCACCATCATCGTGCCGACCTGGATCAACGTCAGCGGACCGGTCGCCCCGCCCGCGACCTCCGAGGGTTCGCTCGCGTTCGACGCGGCGGACAACGAGACCGTGATGTTCGGCGGCGAGACGGCGAACGCCTCGTACACGAACGACACGTGGGTGGAGGTCGGCGGGCACTGGACGAACGAGACGAACCCGCACGACGCGCCGCCGGCGCGCGTCCGGGCGAGCATGGACTACGATCCCAACATGGGCGGGGTCCTCCTCTTCGGCGGCTACGACGGCTCCGACCTCGCGGACACGTGGCTCTTCGCTGGCGGGCACTGGACCGACGTGAGCTACGTGAGCCTCGCGCCGCCGGCGCGGGACGGCGCGATGATGGCCTTCGACCCCGAGCCCGACGAGAACGGATCGGTCCTCTTCGGTGGGGACTCCGGAGGTTCCACCCTGAACGACACGTGGATCTGGGAGGGCTGGTCCGGCTGGGTGAAGGCGAACTCCTCCCTGACCCCTCCGCCCCTCGACGGGGGCGGCCTCGCCTACGACCCCTCGACGGGCTACCTCCTCCTCTACGGCGGCCTCGACGTCTGCGGCTTCCTCTGCTTCGCGTTCAGCAACGAGACCTGGGAGTTCTACTCCGGCGAGTGGTGGCCGGTCGCCCCGCCCGCGAACCCCGGCGCGCGGATCGGGTTCGTCATGGCGTTCGATCCGACGCTCGGGCGGATCGTCCTGTTCGGCGGCGGCAACTTCAGCGCCACGTTCGACGACATGTGGGAGTTCGACGGCGGAAGCTGGTTCCGACTCTCACCGAGCGCCCTCCCGTCCCCTCGCCTCGACCCGGAATCCTCGAGCGCTCCGGGCCCGGGGGCGCCGATGCTCTTCGGCGGGCAGGACCCGGCCGGCGAGGAGCTCGCCGACACCTGGGTCTACGAGGACGCCCCCGGGCTCAGCGTCCTCGCGCCCCCGAACGCCGAGGTCGGGGCCGCCGTGAGCGTGACCGTCACGCCGATCCGGGGGAGCGCGCCGTACAACGCCACCATCGGCTTCGGCGACGGGGCCTCGGCGGCCGTCTCCGGACCGGGTCCGTTCCTCCTCACCCACGTCTACGCGTCGACCGGTACCTTCGGGATCTCCGTGAACGTCACGGACGCCGTCGGGGCGAGCGTCGGCCTCGCGGCCCCGATCGCGATCTCGATCGGCCCGGGCCCGAGCGTGCTCGCGAGCGCGTCGCCGGCCGCGACGGACGCCGGCGTCCCGATCACCTTGAGCGCCTCGGGGTCGTCGACGGCCCTTCCGCTCTCCTACGCCTGGAGCTTCGGGGACGCGGCCACCGGCACCGGCGCCTCGGCCCCCCACACCTACGCGGCCGCCGGCGCCTACAACGCCACCGTCACGCTGACCGATGCCGACGGCGGAACGGCGAGCTCCACCGTCACGGTCGACGTGCACGCGCGTCCCCGGGTCGACGGGATCTCGGCGAGCCCCTCGCCCTCGGCCGGTTCCCCGGTGAGCTTCGCGGCGAACCTCTCCGGGGGGACCGGCCCGTTCTCGTTCAGCTGGCGCTTCGGCGACGGGGCGCACTCCGGGGCCGCCGGGGCGAGCCACGTCTTCCTGAGCGCCGGGACCTACACGATCGAGCTCTGGGCGAACGATTCCGTCGGCGCCTCATCGCAGGGCAACGTGACGATCATCGTCGGGCCCGCCGCGCCGTCGACGGGCGCGTCGAGCTCGGGGCCGAGCTCGGTGCCGGGATGGTTCTGGGTGGCGCTCGGGGCCCTCCTCGCCGGTGCGGTCGTGCTCGCCGTCCTGGCGATCCGGAGACGGCCGCGCTAGCGCGGCGCCGCCGCCCCTCGGACGACGAGGAGGACGCCCGCCCGGCTCAGGCGATCCAGGCGATGTAGTAGTAGTAGAGGAGGTAGACGCCGACGATCACGAGCACGCCGGCGCTGACCTTCTTGATGACCGGCGTGTAGGCCTTCAGGAGGTCGACCCAGCGCTTCCCGGCGAGGGCGAGGGCGACCGTCACCCCGATCATGAGGAGCGCCGCCGTCAGGCTGTAGATGAGGATGTTGATCACGCCCCCGACGACGCCGAGCGCGAGGCCGGCGACGATCGCGGAGATGATGACCGGGGCGACGCAGCCGGCCGCGGCGGCCGCGTAGCCCATCCCGTAGCTGAACAGCTTCAGGTAGAACGCCCGGCCGCTCGTCGGGGTCGCGCCGGCGATCGGGGTCGGCGCGTCGCCGCCCCCGGCGATCCTCTGCCAGACCCTCTGGAGCGGGGCGACGAGGCGCCAGTACTGGAGGTTCGTGAAGAGGAGCAGGCCGAGGGCGACGAGGACGACCCCGACGACGACGAGGAGGTCGGGGATGTGGGTGTCGACGAGCCCGGCCGCGAAGATGAGCGCGACCCCGAGCAGGAGGAAGACGATCAGCATCCCGAGCGCCGTCACGCTGCCCGCCGAGAGCGCCTTCTTGACGGCCCCGCGGTAGCCGCCGGGCTCCGCGGCCGGCGATCCGGCGGCGGCGTTCGTGTTGAGCCCGAGGAAGAGCGCCATGTACCCCGGGAACATCGGGAAGGCGCACGGCGAGAAGAACGTCGTGAGGCCCGCGATCGCCGCGAGCGCGTAGACGCTCACCACGACGAGGGAGATCGGGGCGGCCTTGCCCGCGAGGGCGCTACTGATCGCCGGCTGGAGCTGCTCCGACTCGA
The DNA here is from genome assembly GCA_030039825.1 of Thermoplasmata archaeon. Taxonomy (GTDB): domain Archaea; phylum Thermoplasmatota; class Thermoplasmata; order Lutacidiplasmatales; family UBA184; genus Lutacidiplasma. Next base: position 1,912 of record JASHUV010000198.1, on the reverse strand, counting down.
GCTGGGGGGTCGTGGCGCCCCCGGTCTTATCGTAGGTCGCCTGCCCCTTCTCGTTGATGATGACGAGGTCGGGGAGCTCGGTGACGCCGTAGGCCGTCTGGACGGTGAGCTGCGGCGTGTCCTGGGCCATCGTCCAGGTGATGTTGTTCTCCTGATGGTAGGTCCGCAGCGCCGGGATCGTGTCCCCGAACGACGGCTCGGTGTAGATCGAGATGATCCTCACGTCGCTCGTCCCGGTCGCGTTGTACGAGGCGTACATCGACCGCAGGCTCTGCATCACGATGGCGCACTCGCTGCAGGAGAGCGACGTGAACTCGATCACGACGACCGAGCTGTTCCGGTAGGAGGTCAGGTTGAACGGGTGCCCGTAGATGTCGGGCAACGTGAACGTCGGCGCGAGATCGCCGACCGTCGCGCTCGCCGAGGCCGCCGGGACCGTCGCGAGCCCGAGCAGGGCGAGCGCGCCGAGGACGAGGAGCGGCCCGATCCACCGGCGCGTCACGGCTGCCTCCGTCCGCCCTTCGCCTCGCTAGGGCGTCGGTGGGCTCGGCTCGGAGGGGGTCGGGGAGGGGACGGCGGCCGGCGCGGGCGACGCGGCGCCCGGGGGTCGCCGCCGGAGGAGGAGAACGATCACCGCGACGACCACGATGACGACCACCGCCCCGGCGAGGACGGCGTGGCCCGTCGTCGTGGCGAAGAACGACGGGTTCGCGGTGGTCGGGCCGGGGCTCCCGACGCCCACGACCGTCGAGTTCGAGACCGAGAGGTCCTTCACCACGTTCCCGCCGTCGATGGCGACCGAGACGTTCGTCGCGCGGTAGTCGCCCTTCGAGATGTTGAGGGTGTAGCTCCCGTTCGTCAGGTTGTCGAACTCGTACCCGCCGGACGCGCTCGTCGTCGTGCTCAGGTGGCCCGGATCGAGCGAGACGTTCGCGCCGTCGATCGGCGTGGACGTGCCGGCGTAGTCGATCGTCCCCTGAAGGTCGTAGACGTTCGGGGAGACCTGCATCTGGTAGAGGTACTCCCCGGAGATCGAGACGGCGACGGTGAGGCCCGGGAAGGCGTTCGGCAGGTGGGGCTCGGTGAAGTTCGAGTCGTTCTGGAGCTGGACCGTGATGTTGTAGCCGGCCCGGATGCTCACGTTCATCCCGCTGTACGCCGACATGGCGTAGGTCGAGCCCGTGTACCAACCGTTCCCCTCGGCGGTCATCACCACGACCGGGAGGTAGCAGAGGGCCGAGGAGAGCTGGCAGAAGGTGAACCAGACGAGCTTGACCGCCGAGGTGTCGGTCAGCTCGACCGCGACGGTCATGTTGTCCTGCTCGAGGATCCGCGACGGCGATTGCGTGATCGCGAGGACCGACGGCTCGGCGACGCTCGCTCTCGGCGACGCCGTCGGGGGGGCCGCGGCGGGGGCGGCCGATCCGACCGGCAGGACGCCGAGGAACGCCACGACGAGGAGGAGGGCGGTGGCGACCGCCGTCGTCCGGCCGAGCGGGAGGGCCGCCGCCCCGGCGCGTCGCGTTCCCATCATCCCTTACCTTCCTTCCTCGACGCGACCTCGGCCGCGCCGCCCGACCGCGCGCCCTACGGGGCGCGCGGAGGGGTCCGGGGCGGGGGGTAGGTCGCGTTCGAGCCCGAGCGCTTCGCCCGGACGTTGCGCGCCACGACGAGCGCCCCGACGATCCCCACGGCGGCGATCGCCCCGACGAGGATCAGGAGGGCGCCGAGGTCGTTGCCGGACAGCCCCGCGAAGCCCCCCGAAGCGGGCTGGCTCGGGCTCGTGGAGCTCGACGGGCTGACCGGCTTGAGGGCGATGTTCTCGGTCGTGGTGTTCCCGGCCGTCAGGACGACGGTCGTGGTGCTCGTGGTATAGCCGTTGTCCGAGACCACGACCTGGTAGGTCCCCGCC
>JASHUV010000197.1 GCA_030039825.1 Thermoplasmata archaeon | reverse complement strand
CTCCCGGCGGAGACCCCGAGCAGCGCCGCGATCGTCGCGATGTACACGATCTTTCCCGTCAGCCCGCGCCCCGTTCCGCCGTTCCGCGCCTTCCCCATCGCCATGCCCGTGATCGGACGCCCCCGCGCCGGGTGTCTCTCTTGGGCTCGCTACTTATAGGTTCGGCCGGAGGAGAGCGCCCGGTCATCGGGCCGGCGTCGCGGGATCGGCCGGGACGGAGGGGGTGTCCGCCCGGCCGGCGGCCCTCAGCGAGGGGGGCCGGCGCCGGGCGCGCAGGTCGCGGACGATCCGCTCCCCGAGAGGGGTCAGCCGGTAGATCTTGACGCGCCGGTCGACCCCCTGGGCGTGCCCCCGCTCCACCGAGAGGGCTCCCGCAAGAACGAGCCTCTGGAGCGGCCCGGCGAGGACCCCCTGCCCGATACCGAGGGCGTCGATCATGCCGGCCTGGGTGAGTCCCCGGGGAGGCAGGTCCTCGGGATGGACGTGGCCCTGTTGGGCGATGTGGAGAAGGATCCGGTAGGAGGCGCGAAGGCTGCCGTACTTCCCCTCCGCCGAGGGGGCTCCCGCCGCCGGGGGGAAGGGGGAACGCGGGACCGGCGACGTCGCCTCCGGTGAGGGCGCCGATCCGGCCCGGCGTCCCGGCGGGGCGTCGCGCGCCGGGACGGCCTCTCGGACGGGAGCCGGGGGCGCCTCGGAAGGCCCGGGCGTCTCCTCCCGCGGTCCGAACGCGCCCTCGGGCGGCAGGACCTCCGCGATGGCGACGCGATCGCCCCCGGTGACCGCCCGGCGTCCCCGCCGCCCGAAGAACCAGGCGGCCGCGCCGCCGAGGAGGGCGAGGACGAGGCCCCCCTCGAGGAAACCGGCCCAGAAGGCGGTGAGCGGCAGCGGCCCGGACCCCGGCCCGCGTCAGGGGGGCCGGGCGGATAAGAGGGCGGCGGACGCGGGCGGGGTCTAGCGAGCGCCCCCGCCCGGGGGGAGATCGTCGAAGAGGTCGGAGGGCGCGGCGGCGACCCCTTCCTCGAGCTCCCGGGCGAGCCGCGCGCCCTCGCGTCGGCGCTGGACCGTCCGGCCCCCGACGGCGCCCGCGAGGACCGCGAAGAGGAGGCCGACGGCCGCGACCCCGTCGACGTACGGGAGCCCGGCGGAGGACGGGCCGGGTCCTCCCCCGGTGACCGAGTGCTCGGTGACGGTGAGGTTCGTGGAGTCCGTGACCGTCCAGCCGAGCGCGTCCGTCGCGCTCACGACCACCGCGAACGTCCCCGGCTCCGTCGGTCGGCAGGCGATGACCGCGACGTTCGCGAGGACGCAGCCGGGCGGGAGGCTCCGGACGAGGTAGGCGATCGTCCCCGTCCCGCCGGTCGCGGCGACCGAGAAGTTGAGCGATGCGGAGGTCCCGACGACGAGCGCCGGCCCGGTCACGGCCATCGCGGTGATGCGCGGGTCGGGGTTGACGGTCATCGTGGCCGAGGCGTTCGACGTGACGCCGAGCGCGTCGGAGACCTCGGCGGTCATCGCGAAGCTCCCCGTCGTGTCCGGGGTGCAGGAGAGCGCCGTCGCGTTCACCGAGTCGCATCCGGGCGGCAGGCCGGAGAAGCTCGCCTCGAGCGGTCCGACGCCCCCCGTGCCCCGCCAGGAGGCGTTCGCGAGCATCCCGAGGTCGATGGCGGGCCGCTCGAGCGTGAGCGCGCTGACCGTGAGCCGGGCGGCGACGGCCACGAGCGTGAGCGCCGTCGCCGTGACGCCGAGCGCGTCGGTCGACTCGAACTCGACGTCCCAGGTCCCGGGGAGGGTCGGCGTGCAGCTGAGCGTCGTGACGTTCGCGCTCACGCACCCGCCGGGCAGGTCGGTGAAGAGGTCGAGCCCCCCCGCCTCACCGCCGCTGACCGACGCGGTGAGGTCGATCGGAACGCCGACCTCCGTCTCGGACCGGCTCGCCGAGAACGCGTCCACGACGTGGCGCGCGAGGACGACGACCGTGGTGTTCGCGGTCGCGTTGACGGTGGAGCCCGACCCGAAGCCGAGCGTCGTGGTGACGTTCACGCTCGGGTGGAGGGTCCCGGCCTCGGCGAGCGTCATCGCCGCGCTCGCGCCGGCGACGCTCGCGCCGGTCGGCAGGCCGGTGAAGTTCACGTAGGTCGCGCCCGGGGTCACGACGCCCTCGAGCCGGAGGGTCTCGTTCTGCCCGACCTCGGCGAGGGCCCGGGAGGCGAGGAGGACGGGCCGGACCACGCCCCAGGAGGCGTTCGCGAACAGGTAGGTCGCGCCGAGGAGGTGGGTCGACGTCGTCCCGAGGCTCACCGCGGCGCTCTCGCCCCCGAAGAGCAGGGCCCCTCCGACGACGGGGCCGAAGGCGATATCGGCCCCGTAGCTCGCCGGGGGCGCCCCGGCCGTCGTGACCTCGCTCCAGCCGGTGGCACCGAGGACGTAGGTGGCGGAGGAGAGGTCGAGCGTGAGGGCGATCCCCGCGATGCCCACGCCGCACGCCCCGCCGAAGAGGAGCATCCCGCCGAGCGCCGCGTCGTAGGTCATCGAGGTCATCGCGAGCGCCCCGGGGGTCGACGCGTCCGAGGCGAGGATCCTCGTCCACGTACCGTTCTCGAACGCGTAGGTCGCCGAGGAGCATCCGCCGAGCTCCGTGACCCCGCCGTAGTAGACGACCTCGGAGAGCGCGGCGTCGTAGGCCATCGCCCCCTCGAGGGGCGGGGCGCCCGCGCCCGTGACCTCGGACCAGTTGCCGTCCTCGTACTCCCACGTGTCGGTGAGGTTCCCGGAGGAGAGGGCCCCCGTCGCCCCGTACCCGCCGAAGAGGAGGTCGAAGCCGCCGGCGGCATCGTAGGCGAGGGCCGCGGCGGCGCGGGCGCCCGGGGTGACGGCCGACCGTCCCGAGACGTTCGTCCAGGTCGACCCGGTGAACGTCCAGGTGTCGGACAGGAAGGCGCCGTCCGGCGCGTACCCCCCGAACAGCAGGATCGCGCCGATCGACGCGTCGTAGGTCATGGCGGCGTACTCCCGGGACGGCGGGGAGGCCGTCGGGGTCGCCCGCGTCCAGCCGCCGCCGGAGTCCACGAACGTCTCGAGGTCCGCCGAGGGGCTCGTCGTGGAGGTGTCCGGGGCGACGAGGACCATCTCGCCGAGCGCGCTGTCGTAGGCCATCGCGGTCGTGGAGGCGGTGCCGGGGAGGTCGAGGAGCGTCGTGGTGGCCGAGCTCCCGGCTCCGTTCGAGCGCCCGGCGGTGACCGGAGCGGCGGAGGGGGCGACGGCGCGGGGGGCGGACGCGAGCGGAGCCCCGGGAGCGATCGGCCCGGGGGCGAGAAGGAGGAGGACGAGGAGGACGGGGAGGAGAGGAAGGAGGAGGCCCCTGAGAGGTCGGCCCGCAGGGCCGGGGCCGCGGGGACCGGGTTCGAGCGAGATCGACATCCCCTTCCCTAGAGCGTGGTCAGGCCGAGCAGGGGGATGACGACGACCGGGCCATCGGAGGCGTGCGAGGGGTCCGGCCGGCCGCGTACGGGTCCCTTGTTCCGCCTCGGGGAGGGGGGCCGGAGGGGGACGTCCGGACCGGGGAGGTAGAGGGACGGGGTCGCGAGGTGCCCCTGGACCCCGCCGGAGATCGCCAACGACGGGAGGTAGCCTCGGAAGCTCTGCGCGGTTTCGGCGTCGGACATCGACGCTCCTTCCGGTCGACGTCGCTCATAAACCCCCCCCGGATGGATGCGGAAAATATTGCATTTCTCCGTCGATGGACCCGCCGGACGCGCGCGCCCGGCGGCCGCGGTCCCCGCGCCCGGGGCGGTCCGGCCCCCGTCAAGTCCTTGATAGGTGGCCCCTCTCCGTCCGGGCGATGACGGACGCCCGCCCCACCCCTCCCGCGGGGCCCCCGCACCGGGAGCTCGTCCCGTTCCACCGGCACGCCCCGGGCGGGTCGACGGCCCTCGGAATCGCCGCGGTCCTCGAGGCGAACCGGGACGTGACGTTCGGCTACCTCCTCGGCTACCTCACGCTCGCCCTCCACGTGACGCTCGAGTACACGTCCTTCGCCGGCTACTTCGTCGGACCGTGGTCGGAGATCGAGGTCGCCGCCGCGGACCGCCCGGCCCGGGGGTGGCGCCGGAGCGTCGCGCGGAAGGGGACCTACGGGCCGGAGGAGACGCTCGGCGAGCTCGTCGCGCTCATCAGCGACGGGGAGGCGGAGCCGGCCGAGACCCTCGGGGAGCTCGGGGTCCCGGACGACGATCGCCCGCCGACCCGGAGGGTCCGCGCGCGGGACCGGCGACCCCGGGTCGACCTCGTCGTCCGGCCGACCGACGGGCACGTCGAGGCGCTGCACGACTTCGCCACGGAGGTCGGCGAGCGCTTCAAGCGCAACCTGGACTGACCGGGGGCGCCTCGGGCGGGGCTAGAGCAGCCCTTCCTCCATCACCTCGACCGACTCGACGCCCGCGACCTTCGCGAACGCCTCCTCGGTCGACGGGAGGAGCCCGCCGATGTCGCTCATGACGGCGCTGACGAGGAGCGCCTTGAGGCCGTAGGCGATGTCCTTCGTCTGCATCGCGCGGATCGTGACGCCCTTCGGCGCGCTCTCCCGGACGGCCGTCGCGACGGCCTTCAGGTCGACGTCGACGGCCCTCGGCATGAGGCGGAAGAGGACCGCGACCTCGCCCATCGTGCGCCGCCTACGGGCCCTCGAACGCGCACTTCGGGCAGTGGTAGAGGACCGACTGGTCCCGGCACTGCGCGCACCGGCCGATCGTGGTCTCCCCGCAGCTCGGGCAGGGGAAGTGGGTCGCGCCGCGGCCGGCGAGGGCCCGGCCGCAGGAGGAGCACCTCACGTCCGGCGCCGCCGCCATCGTTCCTCGCCCCTCGATCCGTGCCGGCCCGGGCGGGGGAAGAAGGCCTACTTCTTCCCGCGGCCGCGCTGGCGCGCGGCCACCTGACTCGACCATATAAAGACCGTGAGGGCGAGCACGGCGATGCCCGCGACGTACCAGAGCGTGTCGTTCGGCGGCGGCCCGGCGATGTAGAAGGAGACCGAGTACTCCTGGGCCCCGCCGGGGAACTCGACGAGCCCGTGCTCCTGGGCGAGGGAGATCGAGAAGGTGTGCCAGCCGACCGAGAGGGACGTGTCGACGTAGTGGAAGACGATCGAGTAGTTCGATCCGGCGGAGATCGTCGGCACGTGGATCGTCCCGACCGGGGCGCCGTCCAGGAGCACCGTGAGGTCGAACGGCCCGACCGACTCGCCCGAGACGGCCTCGATCGTCGCGTTCAGCGTGAACGGCTCGACGATGTTCACGGCGTAGGTGAACGTGTTCGAGGCGTTCTGGCCCGTCGCGTTGTTCGAGCTCTTGACGACGACGGTGAGCGTGATCGTCTGGGCGACCGGCGGCGCCGTCAGGTGGAGGCTCGCCGTTCCGTTGAGGATCGCGCCGGCTCCCGGCGTGAGGCTCGCGCCGGTGGTGTTCGGCCCGGAGACGTTCGCCGTGTAGGTGAGGTCGCCGACGATCGTGCCGTTCACGGCCTCGGCCGGGCCGCCGGTCGCGCTCACCGTGTAGTTCGCCTGGAGGTTCTCCCCCACGTTCGTCGGACCGCTGATCGCGCCGGTCACGGCGGGCGACGCGGCCCCGACCGGCGGCGGCCAGAGGAGGAGCCCGGTCGCGACGAGGGCGAGGACGGCGAGGAGGCGGAGCGCGCGGCCGCCCGGGCGTTCGCTCACCGTACCCACCGCCGGGTCGCCCGCCACCGAAGGACGACCATCAGGACGATGACGGCGAGCGCCGGCACGAAGACGAGCGCGGGGACGAGCCAGTCCGGCGTCGTCGGGGGGCTGCCGACGTTCGGCCCCGCGACGGTGATCGAGGAGGAGTTGAGCGGCAGGGCGAGCACCGGGATCGTGAGGGTGACGGTCGAGCTCGTCATCCCGAGCGAGCGGTTCGTGATCGTCGCCGAGATCGTGACGCTCCCCGGGGGCAGCGCCGACCCGTGGGAGGCGTTGAGGACGACGTTGATCGACTGGTTGGCGCCGGTCGAGAGGCTGAGGGGGCCGGTGAGCGCCGAGCCGGAGGAGACGAACGAGACGTTCCAGCCGAGCTGCTGGAGGCGCGCGCCGTCGACGGCGGCGAGGGTGGCCGACTCGGCGATGTTCCCGGTGTTCGCGGCGTAGACGTCGAAGGTGATCCGCGTCGGGGTGACGTCCGGCTTCACGGCGTCGGAGGCGCCGATCGCGACGCCGGGCGTCGGGGTCACGATGATCGGGGCCGGCAGCGCGCTCTGTCCGATCTGGGTGGAGGTCCCGGCGAGGTCGGCCTGGAGGAAGAGCGGCGGGGGCGTCACGGACCGCCCGGCCGGCACGACGACGCTGATCGCCCCGCTCGCCGCGTCGTCGCTCGAGGAGGTGCCGAGCGTGAAGTTGCGGGGCGTGACCGTCCAGTTCCAGATCGACGTCCCGACGTCGACCGTGATGTTGACGGGGAGGTTCCCCGTGTTCCGCACGGTGAATCCCATCCGCACCGTGGCACCGGTGGTCGGGACGATGATGCTCGAGGAGCCGCTCGAGGGTCCGAGGAACGTGAGCTCGACCGACCGGACGAGGACCTCGGCGAGGTGGAGCGCGAGCGCACTGTTGCCCGTGAGGAGCGGGAGCGTCGCCGTCGCGGTGGCGTTCGTCGCGACCCCGTACGGCGAGGAGGCGGCCGACGCGCTCACCGAGTAGGTCCCGAGCGGTAGCGGAAGCTCGAGCGGGGTGCGGACGCCGACCCCCGAGAGCGTGACGGAGAGACCCGTGTAGGCGGTGATCGTCACCGCCACGGAGCCGATGGAGGCGCCGTCGGACGGCGGGAGGACCGTGAGCGCGGCGTCCCACGCCGCGGTCAGGGGCAGGTCGAAGACGTTCGCGGCGCCGAGGGCGACGGAGATCGTGGTGAGCGTGGCGTACGTCCCGGAGGAGGAGTTCGCGTAGACCGTGTAGGTCCCCGGGGGGAGCGCCGCCGTGAAGGATCCGTCGGCGGCCGTGGTGACGGCGATCGAGGAGGTGGCGGGGAGCGGGCCCTCGATGAGGAGGGAACCGGGCAGGAGGGCCGGCGAGCCGGTGAGGAGGAGCTTCCCGGAGACGGCGAGGTCGACGACGTTACCGGAGAGCGCGAGGTCGCAGTCCGTCCCGAGCGGCAGGACGTCGCAGATCTGCCCGATCGGCACCGAGAGCGCCTCGGTGACCGAGGCGTTCGCCTCGACGAACGTCGCCGTGAGGTTGAGGAACGGCCGGTAGGTGACGTTCACGGGCAGCGTCGCGTTGTAGGCGCCGCTCGTGGTGACGACCCGGAAGGGGAACCCGGCCGGGTTCACGAACGTGATCGCGCCGGAGGCGGTGAGCGGCGCGCCGCCCGGGGTCGTGACGGCCCCGTGGAAGGTGACGGCCGGCGTCGGCAGCGTGAGGGCCGTCGAGATCGTGCCGGAGGAGCTCACCGTGAGGGTGCCGAACCCGGCCCGGCCCGGGAGCGTCGGCACGAGCGTCGTCGTCGCGAGGTAGTCGTACGACCCGGGCGCGACGTAGAACCCCGACTCGAACGCGTTCCCGCGGACGGTCAGGTTCATCACCCGCGAGTCGAGGGAGATCGCGATCCCCGCGAGCGTGGAGCCCGACGGGACCGTCACGTTCCCCTTGGCGGGGACCTGGTAGGCCATCGGGACGACGATCGTCGGCGCGCTCGTCCCGGGACGGAGCGTGACGGTGAGGTCGCTCTCGGTCGGAAGGTAGTGGCCCGATCCCGTCCCCGGGGCGAACGCGCTGACCTCGTAGGTGCCCGGGGTCAGCGCGAGCGAGAGCGGGGAGAGGCCCGACACGCTCGCGCTCCGGGCGCCGCCCGACACCGCGGTGAAGTTGACGAGGACGGGGACGCCGGCGGCGACGCCCGTGTAGGTGACGGTCGTCGTCGCGGGGGCGCCCGCGAGCTCGACGGGCCCGAGGCCGAGGAGGGCCCCCGCCGGGATGCCGCACTGGTCGTTCGCGACGTAGCCGGGGGCGGTGACGTTCACGCAGTAGTCGGGCGGGGGGCCGCCGGAGTTCGACGGCTGCGTCGGGAGGATCGCGCTCGCGTTCCCCTCGGGGTTCGTGAAGGCGACGACGGTCCCGCCGGACGGCCCGTAGGTGTAGTGGACCGCCGCTCCCTCGATCGGCTGGCCCGTCGCGTTGTCGCGCACGACGGAGGTGATCGGCGTGGCGGCGAGGGCCGGCAGGTCGAAGTGCGTCGGGCCGCTCACCGTGACCTTGCCGATCGCCGCCTCCGCCGGGTTGACCGAGGAGACCTCGATCGTGTAGGTCCCGTCGGGGAGCCACAGCGCGTAGGCGTCGGAGGTGTTCGTGAACGCCCAGACGGTGTCGCCGGCGGCCGTGTACGCCGCGACCTCGAGGACGGAGGAGACGGTGGAGTTGCCGGTGGTGTTGGCGAGGCCGTAGAGCTTCGAGGCCGGGGCGAGCTCGATCGGCGGGACCGCGGCGGAGCCGGTCGAGAGGGAGCCGCTCCAGAAGCCGGCCTCGACCTCCGAACCGTTGAGCCCGAGCGCGTAGATCGAGTAGTTCCCCTCGGCGACGGTCGCCTGGGCGAGCCCGTCGACGTCCGTGAGCGCGACGGTGGTGTTCCCCTGCGCCTGGTCGGCCGGGGTCACGGTCGTGTTGTTCTGGGGGACGGTGTAGCTCACCGGCGGGACGATCTCAGTGAAACGCACGGGGAGGTGGGCGACCGGGAGCCCGTTCCTCAGCACCTCGACGGAGACCGAGACGATCGGCCCGATCGTCAGGTTGAGCGTGGCGTTCCCCCCGGACGTCGTGATGTCGGCCGGCTCGGTCTGGGATCCCTCGCGCGCGCTCGCGAGCGTGGCGACGACGGTGTAGTTCCCCGGCGCGAGGTCGGAGATCGCGAAGGCGCCGGTCGCGTTCGACGTGCCGACGGCGACGGTCCCCGTCGGGTTCGAGAGGGTGACGAGGGCCCCGGCGACCGACCGGCCGTGGATGTCGGCGACGTGGCCGAGGACCGTCCCGGCGGAGACGCTCAGCGACTCGTTGAACGTGCTCCCCGGGGTCGGCCCGATGTTCGACTCGGAGATGTTCGCGCCGCGGATCAGGAGCGAGACGTTGTAGGTGGCCGGCGGGACGTTCGCGACCTTGAACGACCCCGAGGCGTCCGTCGTCGCGGTGATCGTCGAGAGGCCCGTCCCGTAGAGGACGACGCTCGCGCCGACGATGGGGGTCGGACCGGTCTTCGAGTTCGCCGCGTTCCAGGTGAGGAGGCCCTGGACGGTCGCGCCCTTGATCACGAGCGGCTCGACGAGCGTCGGCGCGTCGTAGGAGAGGCCGTAGGCGTCGGGGACGGTGATGTTGAACTCGCCGAGGAGGGTCGCGCCCTGCTGGGAGATCGGGTTGAGCGCCCCCGTCGTGACGTTGACCGTGTCCCGGCCCGGCGGCAGGATCAGGGAGTAGGAGCCGTCGGAGGCGGTGAGGGTCGTCATGTGCGGGATCCCCCAGCTGTCGTCCACGGTCACGCGCGCGTCCGCGATCGGGCGGCCGTTCCCGAGCGTCACGGTCCCGGACATCGGCTGGCCGGGGTAGTACTCGAGGATCGCCTCGCCCCCGTCGTTGAACATCGTGTCGGGGCTCGTGTCGGCCGTCCCGTTGTCCTTCGACTGGATCTCGTCCGCGGTGGGGACGTTCGTGGCGTAGAAGCAGGGCGAGCCCGACGTCGCGTTCGGCGTGTTGCAGGCGTAGCCGGTCCGGTAGACGACCTGGAAGTGCTGGAGCATCCAGCCCGGCTCGAGCGGGTCACCGGCCGCCGAGCCCGAGGAGAGCCACGGGACGCCGGTCCCCTGGCCGACCTCCTGCTCGTCGTAGCCGAAGAAGATGTGGTAGATCATCGAGTTGTAGAAGGCCGGGGTGTAGTTGATGTTGTACGAGACCGGCGTGACCCCGGCGGGCTCGGTCCCTTCGAGGTAGGTGTTCCCGTCGGACCCGACGATGCTGACGGAGAAGTACGCCGACGGGTTCCCGCCCGCGTCGATGACGCGGTCGGTGAGGTCGGCCGGAGCGTAGTAGATCCCCGTCGACTGCCCGGAGAAGGGGATGAGCCGGGTGTCGACCATCGCGTAGCGGATCGACCAGCCCGTGTAGGCCTGGACGTCGTCGTAGACCTTCGCGACGGCCGTCTCCGAGAGCGTCGAGGCGAGGAAGTAGCTCACCGCGTCGTACATCGCGTTCGTCGAATCGAGGTCGGAGGGGTCGACGGGGAGGTAGCGCGACGGGTACGCCTCGACGAGCGGGATGTCGGCGGAGGTGTTCGCGAGGAGGGTGTGGAGCTCCGGGAGGTTCACCCCGTCCGCCGCGAGGACCGCGTTGAGGCCGGGGGGGAGGTAGGGCATCCCCGTCTCCTGGGCCTCGGAGGTGAGGAGGGTCGTGGCGAGGACGCCGATCGCGAGCGACTCGTTCTGCGAGAGGAGGAAGTTCCCCGAGGGGTCGATCCCGTTCTGGAAGTTGTCGGCGACGGCCGGGTGGTCCCCCTCGGCGATCGTCTGGAACCCGTAGTCCCACCAGCTGATGAGCGCGGGACGTTGCGGCTCGGGTAAGTTCGTGTCCTGGGTGGCGAGCCAGTCGTAGCCGGCCTCGTCGTACTGGTTCGGCGTATCGATCTCCCCGCCGGCCGCGCCGAGGTAGAAGCTCGAGGCGTTCGCCGCGGAGACGCGCAGCGGCGGCGGGAGCGAATCGAAGACCTGCAGGTCGTACTGCGACTTCGTGTTGAACGGGATGCCCGCGTCCATGGCGTACCAGATGTTGGGCACCACGATCGCGAGGACGAGCAGGACGACGAGCACGTGGCGCACCTTGAAGGAGCGCCGGAACGCCGAGAGCTGGCTCCGGCGGTCCGAGAGGGAGACGACGTTGCGGCGGAAGGTGGGAAAGCCGCCGATGTCGAGGATCCGCGAGACGCCCTCGGCCGGGAGCAGCGAGTACGCCGCCGACCCGATGTAGAAGAACTTCGCCGCGGAGAGCGGGAGGTAGATCGAGATGATCCCGAAGATGAAGAAGAGCATGTGGCGGCGCTCGAACCGTCCCCGGATGAGGTGGTATCCGACGAAGGCGAGGCCGGCGAAGGCGAGGAAGAACGTCACCACCCCGTAGCTGATGATGAGCGAGTCGACCGACGGGGCCTGGGCCTCGGCGACGGTCGAGTAGATGAGCGTCTTGACGAAGTAGCCTTGTCCCGAGAGGATGTCCGAGAACGCCGCCGGCGAGGCGAGCGCGAGCGCCCCCACCGCCACCGCGCTCGTCCCGATCAGGACCGGAAGGCTCAGCACCCAGGGATGGTCGCGGAGGAAGAGGAACGGGAGGAGGACGAGGAGGGCCCCGAAGTAGATGACGATCGGCTCGAGGAACCAGATGTGGTAGTCCCCTTGCACGTAGTAGTACGGGAACGCGAGCGGGAACCCGACGAGCCCGACGATCCAGGTCGTGAAGTAGAGGCCGAAGGAGTCCTGCCGACGGATCCGCTCGATGATCATCTGGACGACGAGGAAGATGACGACGAGCGCGACGAGGAAGGTGTACCCCTGCCAGGTCAGGATCACGACGCCGAAGGCGACCCCGGTGAAGACGGCCCAGCGGACCGCCGCGGTCTCGTAGTACAGGTAGTCCTTGATCCCCTTGAGGACCGATCGCGGGCTCGTGTACGAGGCGACCCATTTTCGGGTCCCCGAGGCCCGGATCGTACGCAGCTGGGCGTAGACCATGACGAGGATGAAGAACGTGTAGAAGGAGAGGTAGTTCGCGTAGCCGAACGTCGAGGAGTCGATGTTCGCCACGAGGAACGGCCAGATCAGGACCGCGAGGAGTCCGGTCCGGCGCGAGCTGACCTCCTTGCCGACGAGGTAGAGCGGGAAGACCGACAACGCCGCCCAGAGCGGCGCGGCGAGCTCGAGGGAGTACATCCCCGCCGACGCCGCGCTGCCCCCGAACGCGGGCGCGAAGAGGATGCCGAAGATGGCGTTCATCCAGTCGAAGAGCGGCTCCCGCGGGTTGATCGCCCCGGTCGGGTACTTCAGCAGCGGGTCGAAGATCAGGTTCTTGTGGTTCAGGATGATGTAATCGGAGACCCGCCAGTGGTAGAAGGAGTCCGAGCCGCCCGCGAAGAAGTAGGACGTCCCGTACTGCTGGAAGAGCGGGACGTTCCAGAGGGTCCGGATGAAGAAGGTGAGCGAGAAGGCGGCCGCCAGGATGAGCAGGGTCGGGCCGTGCTTATGCCACCAGCCGGTCGCCTCCGGTTCCATCCGCGCCGCCGCTCCCTGTTAAGGTCGGGCGCGAGACCCGGGTGGCGTATAAATAGCTTCGTCCGCGAACGGATCCGGCTCGCCCGGGAGCGTCGGCCGGCGGGGAGAAATCCGCCGGCCGGGACCCCGGGCCCGGCCCGCGCTCAGCCCCCCGGCGGTCCCGGCTCCGGTTCGGCCCGGAACCGGTAGAAGACGCGCCCGTCCGCGAGCTCGAAGCCCTCCACCCGGACCGGAAGGCCGATCGCGAGCGCCTCCCAGCGGCGCCCGACGATCCGGCCGAAGAGGCGCAGCGGCACCCCGTCGAGATCGACGAGCCCGACCGCGAACGGCACGTCGGCCTCCATCCCGAGCGGGGCCCCGGCGAGGACCGCGCTCGACGCGTAGATCCTCCCTCGCTCCGGCAGGTCGACCCAGGTGAGCTCGGTGCCGTGGCACTTCGGGCAGGCGACCCGGGGCGGCCAATGAAGGAGGTCGTCGCGGGAGCACCTCGTCGTCGAGAGACGTCCCTCGCGGAGCCGGGCGAAGAAGCGCGCGATCCCGGTCTGGTCGGCCTCCTGGAGGGGGAAGAAGTCGAGGAGGTAAGGGAGCGGGACCATCGGGCGAGGGGGCGGGGCCGGTCTCGCCGGAGCCGTCGACCCCTCCGGAGCGGCCCGCGCCTTCGGCCGCTCGGCGGCGGGCGCGCTCCCCGAGTCGCTCATCCGGCCGTGCCTCCCTCGTAGATCATGACCGAATGCACGTTCGCGCTGCCGCTCAGGTTGTGCACGAGCGCCCATCGCGGGTCGGAGGCCCGGCGCTCCGGCGGGACCCGGCCGGCCAGCTGGTCGAACACCTCGACGGCCTGGGCGATCCCCGTCGCCCCGAGCGGATGGCCGCATCCGAGGAGCCCCCCGCGCGGGTTGACGAGCACGTCGCCCCCGCGACCCGAGCGGCCGTCGAGGACGTAGCGCGCCCCCTCGCCGCGCCCGCAGAAGCCGAGCGCCTCGTACTCGACGATCTCGGAGATGGAGAAGCAGTCGTGGACCTCGGCGACGTCGATCCCCTCGGGTCCGACCCCGGCCATGTCGTAGGCGGCCCGGGCGGCCCGGGTGAGGCCGGTCCAGTCGGTCAGGGAACCGGCGTGGGCGAGGTTGTGGAAGTCGGAGTACTGGCCGCTCCCCCGGATCCAGGCCGGAGTGTCGGTGTAGCGCCCGGCGAGCTCCCCGGCGACGAGGAGGACCGCCGCGGCGCCGTCGGTCATCGACGAGCAGTCGCCGAGCCGGAGCGGGGGGCTCACGAGCGGCAGTCGGTCGAGCTTCGCCCGGTCGAACTTCTTTGCGTAGAACTGCGCGTGGGGGTTCGTGTTCGCGAAGGCGTGGTTCTTCTCGGCGACGGCGGTGAGCGCCTCCGGCGGGGCGTGGTGTTCGGCGAGGTAGCGTTGGGCGACCATCGCGAAGAACGGCGGGGCGGTGCCCCCGTGCGCGCCGTCCCAGGCGCGGTCGAGCACGCAGGCCATCGACGTGTTCGCCTCGGGCATCGACGGCAGGTTCATCTTCTCGACCCCGGCGGCGACCGCGACATCGGCGAGCCCCGAGGCGATGGCGGCGTACGCCGAGCGGATCGCCGACTGGCCCGACGCGCAGGCGAGCTCGGTCCGCTGGATGATCCGCCGCGGGGCGAGTCCCATCTGCTCGGCCGCGAACGGGGCGACGTGGGACTGGAAGGCGAAGCGCTCGGGCTCGGCCGCCCCGAGGAAGAAGGAGTCGACCTCCTCGGCACGGAGCGACGGCACGCGGCGGAAGAGCGCGGCGCCGACCTCCTGGGCGAGCTCGGCCCAGGTCGCGGCGCGCACCCCCCAGGGGATCGTCGTCCCCCCGACGAGGGCGACGGACCTCCCGAGCGTCATGCCGCCATCCCCCGGATCGCGCCCGCCACGGCGTCGCCGGCCCCGGTCGTGCTCACCGGTCCGCCCTGGTCGTAGGTGCGCGCCGCGCCGGCGCGCAGGACCCCGACGATCGCCCGCTCGAGCCGGTCGGACTGGCGGAGGAGCGCGGCATCGGCGTGCCGCTCCCCGAGCCAGCGGAGCATCATCTCGACGGCGGAGAACGTCGCGAACGGGTTGACGACGTTCTTCCCGGCGTGCTTCGGCGCGGAGCCGTGGACCGGCTCGAACATCGCGTGGGCGTCCCCGATGTTGCCCCCGGCGGCGAACCCCATCCCGCCCTGGAGGACGCTCGCGAGGTCGGTGATGATGTCGCCCATCATGTTCGTCGCCACCACCACGTCGTAGTGCTCCGGCTGCCGGATGAGCCACTGGGTGAAGGCGTCGACGTAGGCGTAGTCCCGCTCGATCTCGGGGTACTCCTTCCCGACCCGGTCGAACGTCTCCCGGAAGAAGCGACACCCCTCCATGACGTTCGACTTGTCGACGCACGTGACGCGCTTCACGCCGTCCTCCGGGGCGCCGCGCGCCCGCTTTCGGGCGAGTTCGAAGGCGTAGCGGACGACCCGCTCGGCGCCCTTCCGGGTGATCACGCGGGTGTCGACGGTGAGCTCGGTCTCGTCGGCCCGCCGGAGGCGGCCGCGGAGCGGGGCGTAGAGGTCCTCGGTGTTCTCGCGGATGATCACCATGTCGACGTTCTTCGGCGCCCAGACCTTCTGGAAGCCGTCGGAGATCCGGTGCTGGACCCCCTCGTAGAGCTTGCAGGGTCGGACGTTCGCGTAGAGGTCGAGCGACTGGCGGAGCCCGAGCACGAGGGCCCCCCCCGCGAGGTCACCGTTCGGAAGGCTGGCGCCGGGCCATCCGACGGCGCCGAGGAGGATCGCGTCGGCCCGGTGGGCGGCGTCGAGGCCCTCCGGCTCGACCTCCCGGCCGGTCCTCTGGTAGTACTGTCCCCCGCCGGCGTACTCGGTGAGGTGCCAGCGGGAGGCGTCGCCCTCCGCGAGGGCGTCCAGGATCTTCCGGCCCTCGGCGAGGACCTCGGGCCCGGTCCCGTCCCCCGGGAAGAGCGCGATCTCGTAGCCGGCGCTCGTCATGCCGGGGCCGCCTTTCCCTCGGCGACGAGACGCTTCCGGACGGTCTCGACGAGGCCCCCCTCCTCCAGGAGCTCGAGGAGGTGGTGGGGGAGCGGGGGGAAGGAGATGGAGCGGCCGGTCCGCTCGTTCGTGATCCGGCCGGCGCGCATCTCGATCTTCGCGGTGTCGCCCTTCTCGAAGAGCGCTCGCACGCCCGGCGCCTCGATCGCCGGCAGGCCGAGGTTGATCGCGTTGCGGAACATGATGCGGGCGAAGGAGTCGGCGAGGACGGCGCCGACGCCGATCGCCTTCATCGCCTGCGGGGCGTGCTCGCGGCTCGACCCGCTCCCGAAGTTCACGTCGGCGACGATGATGTCGCCCGGGCGCGCCTGGGCGGCGAACTCCGGCAGGGCGATCTCGAAGACGTGCTTCTTGAGCTCCTGGGGATCGATGATGGTGAGGTACTTCCCGCTGATGATCTGGTCGGTGTCGACGTCGGCGCCGAGCACCCAGACCCGCCCTTCGATGACGTCGCGCACGGCCCCCCCTACGCGAGCTCGCGTGGGTCGGTGATCTCCCCGCGGATCGCGGTCGCCACGACCGCGGCGGGGCTCATCAGGTAGATCCGGGCCTCCTTGGCGCCCATCCGCCCGGGGAAGTTCCGGTTCGACGAGGAGGCGCAGACCTCCTCGCCGGAGAGGATCCCCATGTTGCCGCCGAAGCAGGCGGAGCAGCTCGAGTTCGTGAAGACCGCCCCGGCGTCGGAGAAGACCTCGATGAGGCCCTCCCGGAGGCACTGCCGGTAGATCTCGGTGGAGGCCGGCGAGACGATGAAGCGCACCCCCGGGTGGACCCTCTCGCCGCGCATGAGCGCCGCCCCCTCCCGGAGGTCCTCGATGCGGGCGTTCGTGCAGGAGCCGAGGAACGCCTGGTCGACCTTGACGTGCTCCTTCGCGACGTCCGGGAGCGGGCGGACGTTGTCCGGCGAGTACGGGCAGGCGACCATCGGCGGCATCCCGTCGACGTCGATCTCCACCGTCCGTTCGTAGCGGGCGTCCGCGTCGGCGCTCAGCGGGTGCATCGCGTGCTTCGCGATGGGCCTCAGGTACTCCATCGTCGCCGCATCGGGGCCGACCATGCCGCACTTCGCCCCCATCTCCGTCGTCATGTTGCAGATGGTGAAGCGCTCCGGCATCGACATGTGCTCGATGGTCGGCCCGGTGAACTCGACCGACTTGTACGTCGCGCCGGTCGTCTTCACCTCGCCGAGGGTCCGGAGGATGAAGTCCTTCGCGACGACGCCCTTGCCGAGATGGCCGCGCGTCCGGACCCGGATCGTCGTCGGGACCTTGAGCCAGATCTTACCGAGCGCGAGGACGGCCGCCATCTCGGTCGGCCCGATGCCGGCCGCGACGGCGCCCATCGCCCCGAGCATGTTGGTATGGGAGTCCGTCCCGACCGCGAGGTCGCCCGGGACGACCCATCCGTTCTCGGCGAGGATCTGATGGCAGATCCCGTGCTCT
>JASHUV010000196.1 GCA_030039825.1 Thermoplasmata archaeon | reverse complement strand
GGACGAGACGTTCGAAGAGGAGGTCATCCTCTCGCGCCTTCCCGTCGTCGTCGACTTCTATGCCGACTGGTGCGCGCCCTGCCACGCCGCCGAGCCGGTCCTCGTCGAGCTCTCGAAGAGCCTCAGCGGGAAGGTCAAGTTCGCCAAGATCAACGTCGACGACTCGGGGAGCGTCGCCCGCTCCTACGGGATCCACTCGATCCCGACGTACGTCTTCGTGGACCAGGGCCGGGAGAAGGGGCGCGAGGTCGGTCCGGTCGGCCCCACGGAGTTCCGCTCGATCCTGAAGCGGCACTTCGCCTTCGCCTGATCGGCCGGGGCCCCCCCGCCGGCCCGGCGGGCTAGTGGCGGAAGACCCGCCAGCCCGTGAGGTACATCGCGATCCCGTAGCGTTCGGCCGCGGCGATGACCTCCTCGTCCCGGAGGCTCCCGCCCGGCTGGAGGATCGCCCGGATCCCGGCCCGGCCCGCCGCCTCGATGCCGTCGGCGAACGGGAAGAAGGCGTCGGAGGCGAGGACGGCCCCCTTCGCCCGAGGCCCGGCGACCTCGAGGGCGAGCTCGACGGCCTTCACCCGGGTCGGCTGGCCGGAGCCGATCCCGACGGTCGTCGAGCCGTCGGCGAGGACGATGGCGTTCGAGCGGGCGTGTCGGACGACGCGCCAGGCGAAGTCGAGCGAGCAGGTCTCCTTGGGGGTCGCCCGCCCTCCCGTGACCGGGCGGAAGTCCCCCGGGGCGAGCTGGCGTCGGTCCGCCTCCTGGAGGAGGAGGTGGCCGAGGGCCGACTTCGCCTCCCAGGCCGGTCCCGGGTCGGCCGAGAGCTCGACGGCCTTGAG
Source organism: Thermoplasmata archaeon (assembly GCA_030039825.1). Classification (GTDB taxonomy): domain Archaea; phylum Thermoplasmatota; class Thermoplasmata; order Lutacidiplasmatales; family UBA184; genus Lutacidiplasma. The sequence goes on along the minus strand of JASHUV010000196.1, from coordinate 3,199 downwards.
CTTCGGCCGCTTCCCGAGCCGCTCGAGCGCCTCCGGCGCGAAGGACGGCGCCGCGAGCAGATCGACGAAGACCCCCTTGATCGCCTCGGGGTCCTCCTCGCCGAGCGGGCGGTTCACCGCGACGACCCCGCCGTAGCGGGCGACGGGGTCCGTCGCGATCGCCGCCGCGATCGCCTCGGCGATCGTCGCGCCGGAGGCGACGCCGCACGGGGTCGCGTGCTTCACGACCGCCGCGGTGGGGGTCGGGAACTCCGCGACGATGGCGCGGGCCGTGTCGAGATCGAGCAGGTTCGTGTAGGAGAGCGCCTCCCCCTTCCGGAGGCGCGGGGAGAGGGCCGCCATGCTCGGTGCTCCCGGACCCCTGAGCCGGTAGACGGCCGCGCCCTGGTGGGGGTTCTCGCCGTAGCGGAGCGTGATCGGCTCGCGCTCGAACGCGAGCCCCGGCGGGAAGCCGCCGGGGCCCGGGGGGGCGAGCGCCGCGGCGATCGCCCGGTCGTACGCCGCCGTGCGCTCGAACGCGCGCCGCGCGAGCGTCCGCCGGAGGGCCTCGGAGGTCCCCCCGAACGCCGCGATCTCCACGGCGAGCTCGGCGTAGTCCGACGGATCCGAGGCGATGGCGACGAAGGTATGGTTCTTCGCCGCGGCCCGGGTCAGCGTGACGCCGCCCACGTCGATGAACTCCTCGAGATCCCGGGCGCCGGGGGATTCGGCGAGGTGGCGCTCGAACGGGTAGAGGTTCGAGACGACGAGGTCGATCGGGAGGAGGCCGCGCCGCTCGAGCTCCGCGACGCCCTCGGGGGTCCGGGGGGCGAGGATCCCGCCGAGGAGACCGGGGTGCAGGGTCTTGAGGCGTCCGGAGAACCAGTCCCCGATGCCGGTGAGGTCCTCGGCCGGCCGGACGACGAGACCGGCCGACCGGAGGGCGGTCCGTGTCCCCCGGGTCGCGACGACCTCGATGCCGCGCTGAGCGAGGACCCGGGCGAGATCGACGAGCCCCGTCGGGTCGGAGACGGAGAGGAGCGCCCGTCGAACGGTCGCGACCGGACCGGCGGAGACCCCCACGTCCCTTACCCTGTCGAGGGAGGATGGACGCGAAATAAGGGTGTCGACGGCGGGCGGGCGGCGGCCCCGGGGCGCCGGCGTTATGGCGCGAACGGAAGGGGCGCCCCGCAGCTCGGGCAGTAGGCGAACTTCCCGACCGGATAGGTCGACCGGCACCTCGGGCAGACCACCGTCGGGCTGACCGGACCCGTCGGGGGAGGGGGCGGGGGCGGGGAGGTGGCCGGGGCCCCGAAGGGGCTTCCCGCCGGCGTCGTCGGTGGCGCAGCGAAGGGGAACGGCGGCGGGGCGGGGGTGCCGGGGTGCCCGCCGGGGGTGCCCGCCGGGTTCACGTCGCGCGAGAGCGCGAAGACCTGGATGATGAGCCCGAGGATGATGAGGAGGAAGGCGGTCGCGCCCGCTCCGTAGGCGAGGTTGCAGGTGAAGGCGGAGCCCGTGCAGCTCGTGCTCAGCGGGGTCCCGGCGGCGATGTCGATGAGGAGCCCGACGATGATGACGAGCAACCCGGCGGCGATCGTCCGGCGGTTGAGGGCCACGGGGCGGCCGAACCGCGGGGCCTGTTAGCCGTTGCGCCGGGGCGCCGGGACCGGGCGACCGCGGGGCCCGTCGCCGCGGAGCCAGAGCTTCCCCTTCCTCAGCGTGCCCCACGTCCGGCGCGTCGAGATCCGCCAGGGCGGACCACCGGAGGGACCCGGCACCGAGGCGTTCCATGCCGCGCGCGCCTCCTCGGCCCCGAGGTGCTCCACCTCGACGAGGGCGCGCGCCCGTTCGAGGCGCACGATCCGGAACCGCCGGGGCGGCCCGGAACCCGTTCGGGGCAGGGCTCGGGCGAGCGCCCGCTCGAGCCAGGGCCGCGGGACGAACGGCGCTCCCGTCACCTCGAGACCGAGGTAGCGGGAGCGCGGCTCGGGGGGTTCAGCGGACGAGGTCGATGACTTCCTCGGACTCGCCGGCAGCGTAGCCGCCCTTCTGGCCCAGGAGGCTCGTGGCGCGGACGCCCGTGATGATGAGGAGCACCTTGATGGTGTTCTCCATCTCCGGACTGTTCTCGACCGAGCAGCCCCAGATGATCCGGGCCCTCTTCGAGATCTTCCCGCCGACGAGCGCCGCGGCCTTCTCGGCCTCGGAGACGGTCATCGTCGGGCCGCCGATGACGCGGACGAGCGCCCCGGTCGCGTCCTTGAGCTCGACCGAGCCGAGCAGCGGGCTCGTGAGCGCCTCGGTGACGGCCTCGGTCACCCGGTCGGTGGCGCTCTCGCTCTCGCCGAGCCCGATCAGGGCAACGCCGCCGTCCTTCATGACGGTCATGATGTCGGCGTAGTCGAGATTGACGAGCCCGGGTCGGGTGACGATCTCGGTGATGCCCTTGATCGCGGTCATCAGGACCGCGTCGGCGAGCTTGAACGCTGAGTCGAGGGGCATCCGCGGGACGAGCTCGAGGAGCTTGTCGTTCTGGATGACGATGGTCGTGTCGCAGACGCGGCGGAGGCGCTCGAGGCCGTCGCGGGCCTGCTCCATCCGGGCGGCGCCCTCTCCGGAGAACGGCAGGGTGACGACGCCCATCGTGAGCGCGCCGCACTCCTTCGCGAGGCGTCCGACGAAGTGGGCCGAACCGGTCCCGGTCCCGCCGCCCATCCCGCCGGTGACGAAGACGATGTGAGCCCCGTTCAGGAAGGCCCGCAGCTCCTCCTCGTTCTCGCGGGCCGCCTCCTCCCCGATCTCCGGGCGGGCGCCGGCGCCGAGGCCCTTCGTGGCCCGGCGGCCGATCAGGATCTTGCGCGGCGCGTGGACGGTCAGGAGGTGCTTCGCGTCGGTGTTGATGGCGCACATCTCGGCGCCCTGGATGCCTTCCTCGACGCAGCGGTTGATCGTGTTCGAGCCGCCGCCGCCGCATCCGACGATCCGGATGTTGACCTTGAGCGTCTCCGCCAGCTTCGCGAGCTCCGCGTCGTCCGCGCTCGTGTACGGGGCCCCGGCCGGCTTCTTCTCCTCCGTCAGTGCCTCGTTCTCCTTGTGCTTCGCGATCGCTTCCTGGATGATCGACTTCATGGACCCGTTCCTTGCTCCGTTTGTCGGACGAGCGTCATACGCTCTGAGGAGCAATTTCGGGATTGGTTATATGAACGTTCCGTTAGACGCG
>JASHUV010000015.1 GCA_030039825.1 Thermoplasmata archaeon | reverse complement strand
CGCCCGGCTCCGTCGTCTCGCTGCCGGCGAACAGCTACCGGCTCTCGGACAAGCCGTGCTACCCGTACGTCTTCGAGGATTGGAACGCCCTCGGGATCGCGATCTCCTCGGTGGAGCGGGACAACGCGACGATCTCTCTCAACCTCACCGGTGACAGCACGGTCACCTCCGTCCTGAAGTACATCCGGCCGATCGATACGATCGGGATCGACATCGCCACGAACCACTGCGGCTCCCTGACGCTCAACGGGACCACCTACACGGCGAACACGACGGTGCAGATGCTCGACGCCGAGAGCTACGCCCTCTCCTACTCCACCTGCGCGCTGAACGCCTTCTCCGGCTGGGTCGTCGACGACCCGGCGAACCTCACGATCCTCGGCGGCGCCCCGTCCACGACGCTCACCCTGCACGGCAACGGCACGCTCGTCCTCACCTACCTGCCCGTCGGTTCGTCGACGACCTCCCTCGCCTTCGAGGTCAAGCCCGCCGACTGCGGCGGGATCCTCTTCCGGGGCGCCGGCTACGTCTCGGGAACGTCCGTCGCGCTCTCCTCGGGCGTCGCCTATCCGATCGCCCCGGATCCCTGCACCGACTGGGGGCTCGTCGGATGGAACCTGACGAGCGGCCTCTCGATCACGAACGGCAACATCACCGCCTCGAGCGCCGGCGAGGTCACGGCGAACTACATGCCGGAGACGATCATCTTCGTCAAGACGTTCCCCGCGGACTGCGGGTTCGTGGAGATCGACGGGGTGCCGTACCTCGACGGGAGCCAGGACGTCGTCCAGAACGGCTCGAGCCACCTCGTCTCGGCGCAGCCCTGCACCGGCTACTACTTCAGCGGCTGGAACATCTCGGGCGGGATCATCCTCACCGGCTCGACGATCACGGTCGTCGCGTCCGGGCAGCTCGAGGCCGTCTTCCAACCGGGGAAGCCGAGCGAGTTCGTCTCGTTCATCACGATCCCGGTCGGCTGCGGGACGATCGATTTCGGCGGCACGAACTTCTCCGGGAGCGAGTACGTCCACGCGCCCCCGCACGCGGTCGTTCCGATCACGGCCTACCCGTGCGAGGGGTACGGCTTCGTCAGCTGGACGATCGGAGGGGCGGGGATCCAGGTCGTCTGCCCGACGTGCGCCAGCACGATCGCCTACGTCAACGGCTCCTCCTCCCTGCAGGCGAACTTCCATCCGCTCGCCCCCGTGACGGTGAAGACCTACCCGTCGACCTGCGGGACGGTGACGATCGCCGGGGCGAACTACACGGACGGCGAGATCGTCGAGCTCCCGGCCCCGGACGTCTTCTCGATCGCCGTCGCGAGCTGCGCGCACTTCGGCTTCTCCTCCTGGGCGACGACGACCGGCGCCGCCATCTCGATCCCGAACGGCACGATCACCCTCACGAGCGCCGCGATCATCACCGCGGAGTTCACGCTCTCCGTCTACCGGGTCCTGCTCGACGTCGACCCCGGCAACTGCGGCGCGACGAAGTTCTCCGCGAACGGCGCCACCACGGCGTTCACGAACAACACGACCGTCGCCGCGCCGTTCGGCGTGTACAACGTCGGCTCGGACCCGTGCGCCTCCTTCCACCTCGCCTATTGGGTGACGACCGGGGACGTCTTCGTCGACTCGAACGTCTCGATCGACACGACGCTCAACGTGAACGGTTCCGGGACGCTCACGGCCGTCTACCTGCCGGTCGCCCCCTCGCTCACCTGCGCCGTCCCGGGATCGGCGTACACGGCGACGCCCGTCGAGATGAGCTGCACCGTCGCGGTCCCCGTCTTCCCGTATATATACAAGTACTTGTGGAATTTCGGCGACGGCTCGAACGTGAGCACGACCTCCACCGGGTTCACGACCCACGCCTACTCCCTCCCCGGGACCTACGTGGTGAGCGTGACGGTCACCGACCCCTACGGGAGGACGGCGTCGAACTCGACGACGATCTCCATCGTCGCGGCGGCGCCGGGGAGCACGTTCTCGCAGATCGGGCTGTCCGGTTACGTCGTGATCGGGATCGCGGTCCTCGCCGTCGTCGTCGCCTTCGCCCTCGGGCGCCGGGAGGGCGAGCCGAGGGTCCCCCTGCCCGACTCCACCCCCCCGGAGGCGGGCTCGGCCCCCCCCACAGCTTCATCTCCTCCATCGAGTACGACGGGCGGCGAGCCCTGAGTACCAGGCGGAGCGAACCAACCATGAACGGACCCAGTCAGGCATGTGCGCCGTCCCGCGACGAACTCTCCCCGGCGCCCCCGGCCCGCCTCGGCCGCCGGGGCTCGGTCACCCCGGCCCTCCTCCTCATCGCGCTCCTGGTGCCGACGCTGGCCCTCGGGGGCGCGTCGGGCGCCTTCGGCGGCACGTCCGCCGCCTCCGCCACCTCGGCCGCTTCGCCCGTCGTGTCCGCCGCCTCGCCCCACGTGGCGCTGGCCGCGACCGCGACCGGGGTCGGGGCACCCTCGAGCGCGGCCGGCGCCACACCGGGTCCGACCTCCGACCGCTTCCTCCCCTACTCCGCGGGACCGTACGAGCCGAGCCTCACCGGCGCCCGCTCCCCGACGCTCGCGTCGATCTCCGCGATCGGGCACACCCCGTCGCCCGTCGCGGCGGGCGCTTCGACCGCCTCCAACTGGTACATCGGCAACTACAGCCAGACCGGCGGCACGGTGCAGATCGGCGGCTCGCCCTCCGACCTCGCGACCGTCGCCTTCGACTCCTCCGACCTCAGCACGATCACCCTCGGGACGTTCCCGTTCTCGCACGGCTTCACCGGCGTCTCGATCTCCAAGAACGGCGGCGCCTCCTGGTCCACGACCTACCTCGGCCAGGCGACGAACTGGACCTCGTCGAAGAACGTCGACTACGGGGACATCTTCGGCGGGCCGGTCCTGAACCCGGACTACCCCGCGGGCGTCGACCCCGAGCTCGAGTCGCTCACCGGCTTCTACCCGAACGACCCGGCCATCGCCTCCGAGGGCTCGAACCTCCTCGTCGTCTCCGCCTACCTCCCGAACTGCTTCGAGTTCTACGACTCGACGGACTTCGCCAACTGCAACCCGAACGCGACGTTCGAGAACGCCACGAGCGGCGTCGCGGCCGACCTCTCGACGAACGGCGGGTCGTCCTGGGGGACGCCGGTCCCGATCGGGAACGGCGCGGTCGCCATCCCGGCCGAGTACTACCCCGCCTGCGGCTCGAGCAGCGCCGGCTTCTACCAGTTCTACGGGACCGCCCTGACCGGCTACTCCCTCGGCATGGACAGCGCGGGGGACGCGGTCGTCGCCTACAGCCTCCTCTCCCTCGTCTACGGGTCGAAGGGCTACCAGATCTGTGAGACCGGCTCCTCGGGGACCGGGTACTACTCCGACCTCTCGGACGAGGAGTTCTCGATCTGGACCTCCTCGAGCTCGAACTACGGGTCGACCTGGTCGGCCCCGACCGAGCAGAGCGTCTACGACTGGTCCTACTCGAACATCACCACCTACGGCCTCGTCATCCCCCTCTACAGCGACGTCCACGTCGCCGTCGGGCCGGCGAGCGCCGACGACTTCTACGTGACCTACCAGGACTTGGTCCGGGGGACGTTCGACGAGATCACGAGCACGAACGGCGGCTCGAGCTTCGGCGGCTTCGCCGAGCTCACGGGCGTCATCTACCAGCTCATCAACATGCGGCCGGGCTGGGGGGCGGACTGGTTCTACAACTCCTCCTCGGCGCCGACCCTCGCGGTCGACAACTGGAGCGGCTCGGCGTACAAGGGCGACCAGTACCTCGTCTGGATGGACAACCGGTCGACGGGCCAGGGGACCCTGCCCGACTTCCCGAGCATCGACTTCACCCGGAACACCGGGACCGGCTGGTCGTCGACGGTGAACCTCACCCCGAACGACCCGGGGACGTATTTCTACTACGACCCGGCGATCGCCGTCGCCCCGAACGGCGACATCTGGGTGACGTTCTACGCCGCCAACCCCTCGAACGGCAACTACCACCTCTTCGGGCTGATCTCCACCGACGGGGGCGCCCAGTGGTCGGACCCCTTCCCGATCGCCGATGCGGCGAGCACGCCCGGCTCCCTCCCCAATTCCGTCCCGATCTTCGGCGAGACCTCGATCGCGGCGACGAGCTCGGGGGCGTACGTGACCTGGCAGGACTGCCGGTCCTCGACCTGCACGTTCGGCAGCGGCGCGGGCACCGACAACACGACGGAGATGATCGCCCTCGTCCACCCGTTCGAGATCACGAGCAACGTGACGGGGTTCAACGCGACGCTGACGATCGGGGGCGCCACCTCGACGGCGGCCGTGAACACGGTGATCGGGCTCGACTCGAACGTCTCGGTGACGGTCTCCGTCCCGAGCTGGATCCCGACCCCGAGCGGGACGTCGATCAATGAGTTCTCGAGCTTCTCCGGCGCGACCACCTCGAGCTCCGACCCCGCGACGTTCACCTACACGGGCGGCAACCTCGCGGCGAACTACGTCGTCGAGCCGGGCTCCTGGATCGACACGACGGTGACCCCGGCCGTGGCGGGCGTGCAGGCGTCGGTGCAGGAGCTCTCGACCGGGCTCAAGCTCACCCCGACCCTGAGCTCCGTCGCCGGCGGGCTCTTCTTCAACGTCACCGTGCCGGGCGGGGAGACCTACAACATCTCGGCGTTCGCCCCGAACTACCAGTCGGTGAGCGTCATCGAGGGGACGACGAACCTGAAGCAGCTCGACGTCGCCCTGAACCTCCCGAAGGAGAACGGCACGATCGTCGGGACCGTCTCGCTCTCGACCGGGACGCGCGACCTCCAGAACATCTCGATCACGCTGAACGGATCGACGATCCCGTCCGCCGACTACTCGAGCTCGACCGGCCGCTTCTCGATCTCGACGGGCTGGGGGTACTACAACCTCACGATCCAGTCGGTCCCCGTGACGGCGTACACGCCGTTCTACGAGACCGTCTCGGTCACGCCGGACGGCGTCGCGACGGTCCTCGCGGGCTTGAAGGGGATCTGGATCAACGGCACGGTGACCCCCTACCCGGTCTCCGTCAGCATCAACGGGGCGGCCGTGGCGTTGAACCCGTCCGGTTCGACGGCCTCCTTCTCCGAGGCGCTTCCCGGGGGCACCTACACGATCGTCGCCCACGAGAAGGGCTACTCGACGTACAACGAGACCTACGGGGTCAAGGCCGGCGCGGCGCTCAACCTGGTCGGGGCCTCGGCGATCCTCCTGACGAACCGCGCGACGCTCACCGGGACGATCTCGCCGGCGACGAACGGTCAGTACCTGCCGATCCTGTACATCAACGGGTCGACCTACCCGGTCGTCTCGGGCGTGTTCGACGTCTCCTACGTCGCCACGGCCCACGTCAACGTCACGGTGAAGCTCGCCGGGTACAACACCTCCACGAACTTCGTGGACCTGACGCCCGGGGTCACGAGCTATCTGAACATCACCCTCACGGTCACGCCGCCGAGCTGCGAATCGACGAACAGCTGCTCGACGGGCACGAAGCCGTGCACGGACTGCAACAACACCACCAAGGCGGCCGCGGGCGTGCCGCTGCTCGACTACGTCGGGATCGCGCTCATCGTCGTGATCGTCATCGTCGCGGCGGTCGTTCTCCTGACCCGCCGGGGCGGCGGCGCGGCGCCGATGCCCCCGGGACCGATGGACGCGGGCGCGGGCTCGTCGACGGCCCCGATGGGCGGCTCCGAGATGCCCCCGTCCCAGGATGGAGCGAACCCTCCGGCGAACCCGTAGGGCGGTCCCGGACGTCGTCCCGGGCCCGGGCACCGGGCCCGGGCGCTCCCGGGGGGGCCGGAGGGGACGTACGGTCTCGGCCGGGACGCTCCTCGCGGCGATCGGCCTTGTCGCGATCCTGATCGCGAGCTCGGCGGCCTCGCTCGGCGCGTTGCCGGGGGCCCGGGCGGGCAGCGCCCCGTCCCCGACATCCTTCTCGAAGCTGGTCGCCCTCGGCGCGGCGAGGACGGCCCCGACCCCGACGCCGCCGAACGGGTGCGGGGCGTTCCTCTCGGATTGGGCGACGCTCTACGGGGGCGGCCCCGCCCCTCCCGCCGTCGTCGGCGCCGACAACGGGACGGGGTGCGTCCCCGGTCCGGACGAGGAGGGGGTGGAGCTCGGATCCGGCTCGGGCCTCTCCGGCTCGCGCTTCGAGATCACCGTCGAGCTCCCGAAGGCCGGGACGAGCCCGGCGATCGACCTCTCGCAGTTCTTCCTGAGCGTCCCCGTCCGGGGGGTCTCCTGCTCCCTCGACGGGGTCTCGCTCCTGCGCATCGACTTCGCCCCTCCGGGGGGGAGCCTCAGCGTCGCGGGCGGGTGGGCCGTCCGGGCGCCGGTCTGGGGCCTCGACGCGCCGGGAAGCTGCGATCCCCGGTGCGAGAACACGACCGCCCTCTACGAGTTCGAGGGCGACTCCTTCTGCCTCGACGACGTCGTCGAGTCGGGGATGGGCGCGCCGGGCTTCTCGCCCGTTCCCGTCTTCGCGCCGGGCGACGTGCTCCACGTCACGATCACCGACGGCGGCGGGCACGGGCTCATCGTCTACGCGAACGACTCCTCCGATGCCCTCCTCTCGACGGTCTGGCAGTATCCGATCGGCAGCCTCGTCACCGGCGGGGACGTCGAACCGATCGACGCCCCGGCGGGGAGCGTCGCGGACTGGGCGTTCGGCGACGGGATGGGGTACGGCTGGACGAACTGCCCCTCGTTCAACGTCTCGGGCCTGCCCGACTGCGACTCCTACCGGAGCGCGATCGGGGCGGCGGTCGCCGTCCCGGCCGTCACGAACGCCTCCTCCTGGGACGCCACGACCCTCGCCTACGTCGACCCCTACCCGGAGATGGCGCCGTGGTCGAGCTCCGGGGCCTGCTCGGGGGAAAGCGAGCTCACGAACTGCCCCTCGATCGCCTCCGACAACGGCGTCATCGACTATCCGGGGCTCTCGCTCGCCTCGAGCGGCGGGCGCTCCTGGATCGCCTACGGCGCGAACGCGACCGACGTCGTCGGCGGCCTCCCCGCGACCTTCGCCCCGAACGGCAGCGCGACCGACGCCGCCCCGGTCCTGTATAGCGCGGCGTCGGTCGCCGCGAACTCGACCGAGGTCAACGTGAGCGTGCGGGTCACCGACCCCCGCGGGACGGCGAACGTGGTCTTCCTCGCCGACTGGTGCTTCTCCTCCGGCGGGACCGCCCCGACGCCGATGACCCTCAACGGCACGAGGGAGCCCGGGGCCTCGAACGGCTCGGAGGACGCGTTCTGGAACGCCTCCTTCCCACGGGGGAACCCGGCGACCGGGGGCACGTTCTACTACGCCTTCTACGAGGTCCCGGACGCCGGCGCGGCCGGGGTCCCGATCGAGGGCCGCAGCACGCTCCCCTCCTCCGGCCTCTCCTGCGGATCGCTCAACACCCCCGCCCCGGTCCCGACCGGCGCCGCGCCGCGCTCGGACGGCTACCTCGTCGCGTGGGCGTTCCCCGCGAGCTTCGCGCCGAACGTGCGCAACTTCTCGATCGTCGCGACGCCGACCGCCGGGGGCAGCCCGACGATCGTGCCGATCGCCGACCCCCTCGCCGACTCGGGCGTCATCGGCAACCTCTCCGCGGGGACCTCCTACACGATCGAGGTCCACACGACGGAGGTGAGCGGCGCGGCCGGTCAGAGCCTCCCGACGGGCCTCGCGGCCCCGGCGACCGACTTCCCGCTCACGGCGACGCTCCTTCCCTCGACGTTCGACCTCCTGGCCCCCGCGCTCTCGCTCACCCTCTACGGGACGGCGCTCGGGGGGCGCGCCCCCTACACCTACCGCTTCGCCCTCGGGAACGGCTCGATCGGGACGATCTCGGGCGGGACGCCCTCGGAGAGCTACCTCGCCGCCTACGGCAGCGGGCTCGGGACCCTCGAGGTCGACCTCGTGGTGAACGACTCGGACGGCAACGTCGCGACGGCGGGACCGTTCTTCGTGAACGTCACCGGCACGCCGGGCGGCGTCCCGCTCGCGATCTCCGCCGGCGACGGCTCCGTCGCCCTCACCTGGGGCGCGCCGGCCTCGCCGGGCGGCCCGGTCGACCTCTACTCCGTCTACTACTCCCAGTCCCCCACGGCGCTCGCGACGCTGACGGCGAGCTGGCCCGCGAACTCGAGCTCCTCGCCCCCGGTCTACCTCGTCGAGACGACGCTCACGACCCTCGAGGTCCCCGTGCTCAACGGGCAGGCCGTCGTCGCCGAGGTCATCGCCTGGAACCTCGACGGGCCGGGCCTCGCGCCGGTCTCCGGCCCCTCGGAGGGCTGGCCGGCGCCGTTCGTCTCGACCGGCTTCGCCCCCGCCCCGGGGACCGCCTACGGGGGCCCGGCGCCGTTCACGGCGAGCCTCGTCGCGTCGACCACGGGGGGGAGCAACGACATCCTCAACGACGCCGTCTTCACCGTCGAAAGGGTGAGCCCGCCGACGCCCGGCGGCTTCCCCCTCGTCGTCGCGCCGGTCGTCGCGAACTCGGAGAACGCCACGGCGACGAGCGGCTGGGCGAACGTCTCGATCACCTTGAACGCCACGGGGACCTACCTCGTGCAGGCGCACCTCACCGACGCCCTCGACGACCCCGAGCTCATCCCGAGCCTCTACCTCTACGTCGGGACGGGCGCCGCGCCGCAGGCCGCCATCGCCGTCTCGACGTCGATCCCCTTCGCCGGGAGCCCCGTGGCCCTCGTGGGGAGCGCGAGCGGGACGCCGGGGCCGTACAACTTCACCTGGCTCTTCGGCGACGGCACCGGCGCCGTCGACGCGGGGCCGTACCAGAACCACACCTACGCCGCCTCGGGCAGCTACACCGTCGTCCTGACCGCGACGGACAACGCGACCGGCGGCTCCGTCACGGTGGAGACCGAGCTCGCCCTCGACGCGCGCCCCGTCGTGCGGATCAGCGCCTCCGAGGGCGTCGGATCGACGCTCGCCTGGATCTTCCAGGCGGTGGAGATCGGCGGCTCCGGACCCCCGATCCTCGCCTGGAACTTCGGCGACGGCGTGACGGCGAACGGCCAGGGGGTCAGCCACACCTACGCGAAGGCGGGCCCCTACACGGTCGAGCTCCGCCTGACCGACCCCGCCGGGCCGTCCGCCGCCGCGAACCTCACGATCTACGCGGGGGTCGCCGCGTCCGGGACCTCCTCGTCGACGGCGACGGCGCTCCTCGCCGCCACCGTGGCGCTCGCCGCGGCCCTCGTCGCGGCCGTCGCCTTCGGGCTCATCTACCGGGGCCGCTGGCGGCAGGCCGAGGAGAGCGCCGTCCGCGCCGAGCCGCCGCGCTACCCCGAGGGACGGCCTCCGCCCCCGAAGGAGCTCCCGCCGCCGGGATCGTAGCGGCCGCTCGCCGTCCTCCCCGGTCCCGAGGCTCCCGGAGGACGACTCCGGAGGGTCCGGGCCGGCGATCCGCCCGCGACCGCGAGGACCGCGACAAAAGTTAGATATGCCGCGGACCCCTCGACGCCTCCGCCCGAGGCCATCGGGGACGCCGGAGCCCGTCCGGCGCGCCGACGACGACGGCGGGACCGCACGTTAGGATGGAGCGTCTCGAGGCGTCGAACGACCCGCTCGCCCCGGTCGGGGAGCGCGTCGGCGCCGTCCCGCCGCCGTCGCCCACCCCGGCGGCGGCGAGCGCCTCCTCCGAGCTCTTCGACGCCGTGATGCGCTCCTCCCAGGAGCTCTTCCAGGGCTCCCGCGAGGTCCTGAGGGAGTCGTACATCCCCCCCCGCCTCCCCCACCGGGAGCACCAGATCCGCCAGGTCGCCGAGGTCCTCGCTCCCGCGCTGCGCGGCGAGCTCCCGTCGAACCTCATCATCTACGGGAAGATCGGGACGGGGAAGACCGCCGTCGTCGCCCAGGTCCGCGCCGACATCCAGCGCCGCACCGAGCCGAGGCCGAAGGTCGCCTTCGTGACGGTGAACTGCGCCAACGTCGACACGCCCTATAGCCTCCTGCAGACGTTCGGGAACGCCCTCGCCGCGAAGGAGTCCGACCGGATCCCGACGGGATGGTCGCTCGACCGCGTCCAGGCCGCGCTCCGGGAGCTGATCGACCGGCGGGAGGGGATCGTCGTCCTCGTCCTCGACGAGATCGACCGGCTCGTCGCCCGGTCGGGCGACGGGGTGCTGTACACGCTCTCCCAGGTCAACACCGAGCTCGGCTCGGCGCGGCTCTGCCTTGTCGGCATCTCGAACGACCTCAAGTTCACGAACCAGCTCGACGCCCGGGTGCGGAGCCGCCTGAACGAGGAGAAGATCGTCTTCCCGCCGTACGACGCCCCCCAGCTCGAGGACATCCTGCGCGACCGCGCCGCCGTCGTCTTCCGGCCCGGGGTCCTCGACCCCGGGGTCCTGCAGCGCTGCGCGGCGTACGCCGCCCTCGAGAACGGGGACGCCCGCCGGGCCCTCGCGCTCCTGAGGCTCGCCGCCGAGATGGCCGAGCGCGACCGCGCCAAGCGGATCACGCCGGACCACGTCGTCAAGGCGAAGAGCCGCCTCGAGCAGGACATCATCCTCGAGTGCTGCCGGACCCTCCCCTCCCACTGCAAGGTCCTCCTCTACGCCATCCTCCAGCTCTCCGAGCGCCGCCGGGACGGCCTCCAGACCGGGGACGTCTACGCCGCCTACGCCCGCCTCGCCCAGCGGCTCGGGCTCGCCCCTCTCCATGCGCGGTCGATCTCGAACTACCTCTCCGAGCTCGAGTCCCTCGGGCTCATCCGCGCGACGATCGTCTCCCGGGGCCGCGGCGGCCGGACGAGGGAGATCGTCGTCGACGTCCCGATCTCCGAGACGATCCCGGCCCTGCAGGACGACCCGCTCCTCGCCGCGCTCGGCCG
>JASHUV010000195.1 GCA_030039825.1 Thermoplasmata archaeon | reverse complement strand
GCCGGGGCCGCCGGCGCCTCCGGGGGAGCGTCGGCGATCCGAGCGGCGGCCCGGTCCCGCTCCCGGAGGGCCCGGTCGAGCGTCGCACGCCCCTCGGAGAGCGACGCTCGGAGACCCTCGAGCTGGCGGGCGAGCGGCTCGGCGGTCCGGCGACGGGCGTCGAGGAGCTCGATCTCCTCCTCGAGATCGGCCCGGCGGCGTTCGACCTCGGCGACCCGGTCGGCGAGCCCGGGGAGTTCCCCCGCGATCTCCTCGAGGCGCGCCCGGTTCCGGGCCGTCGCGTCCTCGAGCCGGCGCGCCTCGGCGAGGCGTTCGGAGGCGGTCCGGGACCGCGCGAGGAGCTCCCGCCGACGGGCCTCGAGCGAGCCGAGCTCGCGCCGGTCGGCCTCCAGGCGTCGCGCGATCCCCTCGGCCCGCTCCTGCTCCCGGACGAGGAGCTCGACGGTGCGGCGCAACGTCCCCTCCCGCGCCCGGGCCTCGGACGTCGCGGCGTCGGCACGGGCGAGCTCCCGCTCGGCCCGCTCGAGCTCGCCGCCCGCGTCGGCGAGACGGGCGGCGTCCTCGGCCCGCACGCCGGCCTCCCGGCGCATCTCGCGCGCGACGAGCTGCGCGTTCTCGGCCGCGGTGCGGTAGCGCTCGAGACCGAGGGCCTTGCGGACCGTCTCGAGGCGGGCCTCGCCGTCCTCCGACTCGAGGATCTGGCGCATCCGTTCCTGCGGGACGTAGACGGCCCAGCGCCACAGGTCGGAGTGGGCGCGCGGGTTCGGGTTGTCCGGGAAGCCGAGAAGGTCGATGGCGCGCTGCCGGAGCTCGGTCGGCGGGTAGCGGACCATCGTCCCGTCGGTCGAGAGACCCGTCCCCTTCTCGTCGGGTTCGAACAGGTCCCGCCCGCGGCGCCGCCGCCGCTGGAAGCGCCGGGTGAAGGTGTAGTCGTGGCCGTCGTGGTGGAGCGTGAGCGCCACCTCCGCCGTGGCGGCGCGATGCCGCACGAGGTGGGCGGGGTCCACCTCGGCGAAGCCGAAGAGCGCCATCTCGATGGCGTGGAGGAGGGAGGTCTTACCGGCCCCGACGTCCCCGCCGATGAGCGTGGTGCCCGGCCCGAGGCGGAGCCGGCCCTCCTCGAAGCTGCGGATGTTGCGGACCCGCACCTCCCGGATCTCCACAGCTAGCCCTCCGTCCGCGGCGCCTCGCGGGCGAGGGCCTGACGGACCGCATCGATCCGGCTCGCCTCGTAGTCGGCCCGCGCCTCCCCCTCCGAGAGGGGGCGTCCGAGCTCGTGGAGGATCTCGCGGAGGAGGCGCTCGCCGGCGCCGGCCCGGGCGAGGCCCTCCGGGAGCTCCGCGGCGAGCCGGCGCACCGCGTCCCGCTCGAGCTCGTCGGTGCTCGCGGGGGCCTCGGTGGCGCCCGGACCGACGGTGGTGAGGTCGCTGACGTCCCAATGGATCGCCGGTCCCCCGGCCTCCCCGCCCGACGCGCCGGTCCGCCGGAGTCCGAGCCCCCCGATCGAGCCGTCGGCGAGCGTCCCATGGATCCGAGGGAAGAGGAGCGCGGGCGTGCCGCGACGGCGCTCGACGGCCTCGTCGATCCTCGTCCGCGCCACCTCGGCGGTCTCACCGTGGAGCTCGATGTCGACGATCTCCATGTCCCGCGGGGCGGTGTCGACGAACTCGACCGCCGGGACCCCCGCCCGGACGCGGACGATCGCGACCCCCCGATGGGTGCGTCCCTGGACCGCCGCGGCGATGTCGGTGACCGACGTCCCGAAGACGGCCCCGGGGTTCACGAGGAGGCCGCGGCCCCTCGGCCCGGGCCCCTCGTAGGTCCCGTGAATGTGGCCACCGGCGTAGTAGTCGGCCCCCTCCGGGAGCTCCTCGACGGAGATCCCTTCCATGTGCTCGCGCAGGGCCGGCGGGAGGTACTCGCGGACGGCGGCATGGAACTGGAAGATCCGGAACGCCGGCCCGGTGCGGTAGGACTCGGCGTCGATCCCCAGGAAGTAGCCGCGGTCGAGCCCCTGCGCCCGGCCGGAGACGCCGGCGATCCGGCATCCGGTCGGCCCGTCGGTGAGGAAGGGGAGGGTCCAGCGTTCGCCCTCGGCCCGCACCGGGGAGGGGGCCGCGCGCAGGAAGAGGCCCGACTCGGCGAGCACGTCGAGCCAGCTCGTCCGGTGGGCGACGTAGTCGTGGGACCCGTAGATGACGTAGATCCGCCGTCCCCGGTCGGTCAGCCGGCGCAGCGCGGCCGCGACCGGCGCCGCCTCGGAGGGATCCGGGACCGGGGTGTGGAAGAGGTCCCCGGAGATCAGCAGGAACTCGCATCCCCGTTCCTCGACGGTCGAGATGGCCCGCACAACGCTCTCGCGCAGGGCGGCCCGGATCGCCCCGTCCCGGGGCCACGCCCCCACGTGGGCGTCCGCGAGGTGGGCGAAGAGAAAGTCGTCCACGGGACCCCGGGCCCGGTCGCTACTTCGGGGCCGGCGCCTTCGGGCCTTCGGAGCTGCGCTTCAGGATCGCGGCGAGGAGGCCCGCCCCGGCCCCGAACGCCACGAGCCCGAGCCCGAGGTCGTCGTCGGAGATCGCGTACGGCCTCGGAGGGCCCGCGGAACGCGTCGGACGCGTCCCCGCGCGCGGGGGCGGCACGGCGCGGGCGGCCGAGAGCGTCGCGAGGGCGTCCTGCAGGATCCCGAACAGCTCGGTCGCCTCCTCCATCGTGATCCGTCGGTCCCGCAGGCGCCCGGCGAGGTAGGCGTACCGGGGCGACGCGAGGTAGCCCGGCCTCGCCGCGGGCGGAGGGGGCGGCGGGGCGTCGTCGCCCGGCCCGTCGCTCGGCGGCGGTGGCGGAGGCATCGGCGGGTCCGAGGGATCCGACTCCACGTCGTCCGGAGCCCTCCGGCCGTATCAAGAGTGCCCCCGCGGCCGTCGACGTCGCCCGCTTCAACCTCCGCTCCCGCGTCGATCGGCGATATCTATTAGAGGGGCAGAGGGCCGTCGACGCCCGATGGCCGATCACCCCTCGACCGACACCGATCCCGACGACGGGAAGCACCTCCATGTCCGCCTGAGCGACGCCCGGACCGCCGTCTACGATCTCATCACCGAGTACCTCCAGGCGGCCGGCAAGGCCCCGGACTGGTACTGGCGGACCGCCGGCCGGCTCGAGGGCACCGAGGGAGAGAACCTCGAGGAGCTCCTGACCTCCGCGTTCGAGGCCGGGGCGTTCACGGCGCACGACCATCCGGAGGAGCTCGTCTTCCGGTGGGTCGACGAGAAGGAGTGCGAGCGGGAACGCAAGGCCGACGAGCGCGGCTCCGAGCGCGACGGGGACCGCAAGGAACGTGGCTCGATGAGCCACTACGCGTAACGTCCCTCCCGCGGACCGTACCCGTCGTCCGGGCCGTCGCGTCCGCCGCGAGGGGTCCTACAGGCCCACGACCGAGTGGGCGACGATCAGCGCGATGAAGAGGATCGAGATCGTGTTCACGACCTTGATGAGCGGGTTGATCGCCGGGCCCGCCGTGTCCTTGGTCGCGTCGCCGACGGTGTCCCCGACCACGGCGGCCTTGTGGGCGTCGGAGTGCTTCCCGCCGAAGTGACCCTCCTCGATGTACTTCTTCCCGTTGTCCCACGCCCCGCCGCCGGTCGTCATCATGAGCGCGAGCGGGAACCCCGACAGGATGACGCCGAGGAGGAGGCCGGCGAGCGCGATCGGGCCGAGCAGGAAGCCGACGAGGAGCGGGGTGAGGACCCCGATCATCGCCGGGACGGCGAGCTGGCGGAGCGCGACGCCGGTGACGATGTCGACGCAGCGGCCGTATTCGGGCTTCGCCTGACCCGTCATGATGCCGGCGATCTCCTTGAACTGCCGGCGGACCTCGAACACGATCGCCTGCGCGGCGACCCCGACGGCGTTCATCAGGAACGACGTGAAGAAGAACGGCAGGACCGCGCCGACGACGAGCCCCGCGACGACGAGCGGATTGTCGATCTGCAGGTTCGAGGTGAACTGGGTCCACGCCGCGGTCGAGGAGAGGTTCGGGTAGGCGTCCTGGGCCGCGGCGAAGGTGTACGCCGCGAACAGCGCGAGGGCGGCGAGGACGGCCGAACCGATCGCGTAGCCCTTCGTGACGGCCTTCGTCGTGTTCCCCACGGCGTCGAGCGGGTCGGTGACGGCCCGCGCCTCCGGGGGGAGGTTCGCCATCTCGGCGATGCCGCCCGCGTTGTCCGTGATCGGGCCGAAGGCATCGATCGAGATGATCATGCCCGTGACCGCGAGCATGCTCGCGGCCGCGAGGCCGATCCCGTAGAGACCGAGCTGGCCGTCGAGCCCCCCCGTGCCGCCCGACAGGGGCCAGCCGACGGCGGCGTACGCCCCGAGCGTCCCCGCGACGATGACGAGGCCGGGGAGCCAGGCCGACTGTAGTCCGACGGAGAGGCCGGTGATCACCGTCGGGCCGGCGCCGGCCTGGGAGGCATCGGCGATCCGGCGGACCGGGCCGTACTTCGAGGAGGTGTAGTAGTCCGTGATGACGACGATGAGGATCATCACGACGAGGCCGATCGCCGTCGCGACGAAGATCCCGGGGCTCCCCCCCATGAAGAGGTCGTCGAGGAGGTAGAGGCCGATCAGGCCGACGGCGGTCGTCGCGCCGAGCCCCTGGTAGAGCCCGCCCATGATCGACCCGCCGGCGCGCATCCTCACGAACAGCGAGCCGACGATCGTCGCCACGATCGCCCAACCGCACACGAGCAAGGGGTAGAGGACCGCGTTCGACCAGTGCGCGGTCACCGGCGCGATCAGGAAGGCGAGGAGCATCGCCGAGACGGCCGTCACGACGTAGGTCTCGAACAGGTCGGCCGCCATCCCGGCACAGTCGCCGACGTTGTCCCCGACGTTGTCGGCGATGACCGCCGGGTTCCGGGGGTCGTCCTCGGGGATCCCGGCCTCGACCTTGCCGACCAGGTCGGCGCCGACATCCGCCCCCTTCGTGTAGATCCCGCCGCCGACCCTCGCGAAGAGGCTCATCAGGGAGGCGCCGAAGAGGACGCCCACCATCGCGAGGACATCGCCGCCGAAGGCGGCGTAGAAGCCGACGAGCTCGAGGAGCGCGAGGCCCGCCACCGACATGCCGGTGACGGAGCCCCCGCGGAAGGCGTAGGCCATCGTCTCGGCGAGCTTCCCCCCGCGGGCGTGGGCCGCGGTCCGGACGTTGGCGCGCACGGAGACGAGCATCCCCACCGCGCCCGCGAGCGCGCTGCCGGCGGCGCCGGCGAGGAAGCCGACGGCGAGGCGAAGGCTCGCCGTGTCGGGCACCCCGCCCGACCCGAAGGCGAAGGCGATGAGGATGGTGAGGACGATGCCCACCGCGAAGACCGCCGTGTACTCCCGGCGGAGGAAGGCAACGGCCCCCTCCCGGATCGCGGCGGCGATCGAGCGCATCTTCTCGTCGCCCTCCTCCTCGCGCAGGAGGAGAACGGTCTGGAGGCCCGCGTAGGCGAGCGAGGCGAGGCTCGCCACGAGGACCAGGATCTCGAGCTCACCCGTCGAATAGCTCATCGTCCGACCCGGAGGTTGGTCGACGCTCGACCTGAGCTACGTTAAAACGACTGCGGTGGCGGCGTTCCGTGGGGGCTCTCCGTCGTCGGAGCCGGGGGGCTCGGGGCCGCCGGGGCGGATGCGCCCGACGGGCGGCGGCGCGTGAGGAGGAGGAGGGCGAGCAGGATGACCGCCCCGATGACCCCGGCGCCCACGAGGGCGTCGTTCGCGACGTCGGAGCTCGACGGCGATGTACCGGTGCTGTTGCCGCCCCCCGGGGTCGACTTCTTGCCCGTCGGGAGCGCGGTGACCTCGACCTTGAGGACCGGGCTCGTGCTGACGGAGCCGTCCGCGTCCGTCACGCTCACCGTGAAGGTGTAGTTCCCGGACGTCGTCGGGGTGAAGGTGTAGTTCTGGCTGTCGCCGACGCTCAGCTCCGACGCCCCGTTCTCCACCCAGGAGAAGCCGAACGGGCCGATCCCTCCGGCGATCACCGACTGGAGCTCGAGGGAGGAACCGACCGTGATCGTCGGGACGAGGGAGGACGATGAGGGGGAGTAGGTGAGCTGGACGAACGGGAGGGCGACGACCGTCAGATTGGTGGTGACGAGCACCGAGACCCCGAGCGCGTCGGTGAGATTGACGCCGATCTCGATCACGCCGGTC
Source organism: Thermoplasmata archaeon (assembly GCA_030039825.1). GTDB lineage: Archaea > Thermoplasmatota > Thermoplasmata > Lutacidiplasmatales > UBA184 > Lutacidiplasma. The sequence continues at coordinate 7,100 of JASHUV010000195.1, read as the reverse complement.
ACCGTCGGGGTGAACTCGACCTTCATCGGGCAGCCGGTGAGCCCGGCGAAGGGGTAGCCCCCGGCGGACCATTCGCACGTCACCGGCGGCGCCCCGCCGGTGTAGGCGAGCGTGATGTTCGTCGGATGGCCGAGATCGGTCGCCGCGGCCTGGAGCGAGAGCGTCGGGACCACGGCGGCGACGACCGTCCACGGGACGAACGCCTCCGGCGACACCTTGCCCCCGCCGCTGATGGCGGCGACGCTCACGGTGTAGAGCTTCGCCGTGGCCGTCGCGCACGTCACCTGGTCGGCCGTGGCGGCCGGCGCGCAGCTCGCCGGGAGACCTTGCCACGCGTAGGTGAACGGCGATCCGTACCCGTACGGGGTCGCCGTGAACGTGTTCGGCCTCCCTCCCTCGGTCACGAGGCTCGTCGCCACGAGCGCGACGGCATCGGAGTACGATACGGCGTTGACGAGGAGCGTCCCCTGCCCCGTCGTGTCGCTCGGGGTCAATTGGGAGACCTCGGTGTGGTTGAACCAGATCCCGTCCGCACCGACGGCCGTCACGGAGCTGTAGACCTTGCTCGTGTTGGCGTAGTAGGCGTAGATCGCGTTGATCTCCTCCCCGCCGCCCGCGTCCGAGACGAGCGCGGAGTACCACCCGTTCGCGGTGACGTTGTCGTTCGAGTCGGCCGTCGCGATCGGCCAGGAGCCCGTCGCGTTGACGACGGTGACGGTCCGTGTCTGGTTGAAGTTCTGGGCGAGGTAGTTCATCGTGTAGGTGATGTTCTGGCACTCGTTGCCGCTGCACGAGTACGGCGTGCCGCCCACCTCGGAGGCGTTGAACGTCGCCGACGGGGAGCTCGACGCGTTGATCCACTCCGTGCTGCCGCCGGACGCCGGCACGAACTCCTCTTGGGAGACGGTCGTGGCGCTGACCTGCGCGCCGGCCCCGTTCGCGAGCGTCAGGCCGTAGAAGCTCTCGTTCGTCCAGGAGCTGACCGTCTCGGCCGTGATGCCGTAGGTGAGCTCGCTCGAGTAGGCGTAGCTGTTGGCGTAGCGATCGAACTCGTTCGCGCCGGAGTAGCCCCGGGTCGGCGTCACGAACGCGGCCGAGACGGCGACGACATGCGCCCCGGTGAAGTTCGCGTTCTCGTAGAGCATCAGCGAGGCTCCGATCGTCCAATCGCTGACCGAATCGACGCCGGTCACCGTCGCGTTGTAGGTGTGGGTCCCCTCGATCAGGCCGAGCGCCGAGGTCACGTCGGTCCGGTACGGGGGATTGTCGAGCGTGTAGACGCCCGTGACCGGGTTCCAGAGGTACAGGTCGAGCCCGCCGGTGTTGATGTACTCGAAGGGAAGGATGTTGACGAGCGGCACGCCCCCCACCGTGATGTTCACCGTGCGGAGCGGAGGGTCGTTGGCGTACCAGAACTCGTCGCTGCCGGCGCCCGACCCGAACCCGTAGGCGTAGACCTCGAGCGTCGCGTTCTCGACGTCCTTCGGCACCGTCGCGTTCACGGAGAGGACCGGCTTCTTCTGCGTCACCCCGTTGAAGGAGAACAGCGGGACGATCTGGGTCGGTTCGACCGGCGCGGACTGGCCGGCGGGCACGGGGTAGAAGGAGACCGTGACCGAGATCAGGAAGTATCCCGACGTCACGGCCTCGCCGAGGTCGAACTGGACGTCGGCCGTCGTCCCGAACAGCGACGCGTACTCGTCGAGGCTCTTCAGCACCGTCCAGGTGCTCGACTCCGGGGTGGTCCCGAAGAGGACGGGGACCGAGTCGACGAGGGCGTGGAAGGAGGAGTCGTAGACGCCGCTCACGGCCGAACCGGTGTAGTTCAGGAGGATCAGGGCCCACGGTCCCGTCGGCGCCGTGATGTTGAGGTGGGGCGTGCAACCGCCGGCCCCGCTGCACTTCTGGTCGGTCGCCACGGTGAACGTCGTCGGGGTCGACTCCGGGATCTGCGGCGGCGGGGTCTCGATCACCGCGGAGGTCGGGCTCGACGCGTCGGGCCGGAGACCGGGCGCGGCCGTCACGGGGAGAAGGGAGGGAACGAGACGGGACATCCGGCCACCGGGGGCGGTCGCGCCCCGCGAGGGCTCGACCGGCCCGGCGGTCCGTGGCGCGAGGGCGACGGGGGACGCGCCGAGGAGGGCCAGGAGAACGGTCGATCCGAGGAGGAGCAGGACCACCGCGACGCTGGCCACGACCGCGCGGGGGGCGGTGGAGCGCATCGGCGGCCGAACCCGCCGTCGGTACATATTCCCTCTGGGGTGGAATTCCCGCCCCGGTCGCCTCCGGTCGACGGGGGAGAGGCCGGGGGCGGGGGATCTACGGATCGAAGCTTCGCGCCGTGAGCTTCGGGAGCAGTTCGGCGAGGAAGGCGTCCCGGGTGAGGGTCCGCTGACCCTTCTGGCCGTGGACCCGCAGGGCGAGCGATCCGCTCTCCGCCTCGCGATCGCCCACCACGGCGAGGTAGGGGATCTTGGCGATCTCGCCCTCTCGGATGCGCTTCGAGAGCGTGTCGGCGCTCGTGGCCGCGTCGGCGCGGACCCCGTGCGCCTCGAGCCAGCGCACGAGCTCGCCGACGGGCGCTTCGTGGCGGTCGGCGACCGGGACGATCCGGACCTGCACGGGGGAGAGCCACGGAGGGAGACGACCGGCCGTGTGCTCGAGCAGGACCCCGAGGAAGCGTTCCCACGTGCCGAGGATGGTCCGGTGGATGACGATCGGGGTCCGGAGCACGCCGTCCGCGCCCTGGTACTCGAGGCCGAAGCGCTGGGGCAATTGGTAGTCGAGCTGGATCGTCCCGGTCTGCCACGGCCGCCCGAGGCTGTCCCGCACGTGGATGTCGATCTTGGGGCCGTAGAACGCCCCCTCTCCCGGCGAGACCTTGTAGGGGACCCCGGAGCTCTTCAGGAGCGCGTCGAGGGTCGCCTCCGCCCGGTCCCACTGCTCGGCCGTGCCGAGGAAGTGGTCGGGCCGTGTCGAGAGCTCGTAATTGTACTCGAACCGGAACGTCGCGAACGCGCGCTGGATCCACGCCAGGAGCTTCGCGATCTCCGGCGCGATCTGCTCCTCGGTCACGAACAGGTGCGCGTCGTCCTGGACCATCTCCCGGACGCGGGTGAGCCCGTGGAGCGTTCCGCTGAGCTCGAGACGATGCAGCGGCGCGAACTCGGCGAGCCGCATCGGGAGCTCGCGGTAGCTTCGCGACGTCGAGCGGAAGATGAGCATCGAGCCGGGGCAGTTCATCGGCTTCACGCCGTAGGGCCGACCGTCCGCCTCCGTCTGGAACATGTTCTCCCGGTAGTGGTCCCAGTGGCCGCTCGTCTCGAAGACCGAGCGGGCGAACATGATCGGCGTGCGGACCTCCTGGTAGCCGTCCGACCGGAAGTTCTCCGTCACGAAGCGCTCGAGCTCGCGGACGACGATCATCCCCTTGGGGAGCCAGAAGGGGAACCCCGGCGCCTCGTCGACGAAGAGGAAGAGACCGAGCCGGGGCCCGAGGATCCGGTGGTCGCGGGCCGCGGCCTCCTCGCGGACCTTGAGGTAGGTGGCAAGCTCCGCCTTCGTGGGGAAGGCGACGCCGCGCACCCGCTGGCGTGGCTCCCCGTCCGGGCTGCCTCCCGCGGTGATCGCGGAGAAACCGAGGAGGTGGACGCCCGCGAGCCAGCCGGTATCGGGAACGTGCGGTCCCCGACAGAGGTCGAGAAAGCTCCCGGTGCGGTAGAAGGAGACCGCTTCCCCGTCCGGGACCTCCCCGAGGTATCCGACCTTGTGCCGGTTCGGGGCGGCGAGACGGAGCGCCTCGGAGCGATCGACCTCGACGCGTTCGAACGGCTCCTTCGCGGCGATCTCGTCGGCCATCCGGCGCTCGATCGCCTCGAGGTCCTGGGGCGTCAGCGGCCGGACGTCGAAGTCGTAGTAGAAGCCCTCCTCGGTCGGGGGTCCGGCGGTCGGCAGGGCTCCCGGGACGGTCTCCGTCAGGGCCTTCGCGACGAGATGGGCCGCCGAGTGCTGGACGATGTCCCGCCCCGCCGGGTCGGCGAACGTCAGGGGAGCGAGGCGGCCCGCGGCCGCGATCGGCGAGGCCAGGTCGATCGGACGCCCGTCGATCGTGGCGGCCAGCACCCGATCGAAATCGCGCGGGCGCCAGGCGCGCAGGACCTCGGCGGCCGGGGTGCCAAGGGGCACGGGCTTCCGCTGTCCGTCCGGGAGCTCGATCTCGACGGTCGCCGGCCCGCTCACGGCGGCGGCGAGCGTCGCGACCTGAAAAAGCTCGTCGGTCGGCGCCCGTCCGAGGGTGCCGGGCCCGGGGGGCAATCAGCCCGCCCATTATTCATCATGCGTCAGCCGGTTCTAGGTCTCATCATCTTGCCCCCGGGCCGGGGTGGACGCCGCGGTTCGCCAGGGGGAACCCTCGGTCGTCGTGAGGAGCTCTCCGCCGAGGTGGAAGATGCCGCCGACCGCGCCGCTCCAGCGCAGGCGCTCCGTCTCGGAGGACTCGAAGATGCCGCCGACCCACGTCGGTCCCGCGCGGGCGAGGGCCCGGACGACCTCCCAGTCGATCGCGCCGTCGCGGGGGGCGAGGATCACCTCGCCCGGCCCGTCCGCGCGGGCCTCGCGGGCGACCTCGAGCGGGAGCCGGTCCCGCCATTCGGGCGCGGCGCCGTCCACGACCGCGCCGCGCGTCTCGATCTCGAAGGCGATCTCCTGCGAGAGCTTCCAGGCCTTGTCGAGCTCGGCGGGACCCCTGAGCGTCGACGTGCTGAGGACGACGCGGGTCGCGCCGGTCACGAGGGCATCGATCGCCTCGTCGGCGGTGCGGGACCCCGCGTCGAGCCAGATCTCGGCGTCGCGGGCCATCTCCTGGAGGTAGTCGAGCTGGGGATCGTTGTCCTGGATGCCGTCGAGGTCGACGACGTAGGCGCGACCGAACCGGCCGACGACGGAGTCGAGGACGTCGAAGAGCTCGTACGGCGCGCCGCCCTCGTCCCGGGCCACGACGGGCCCCTTCTCGCCGGGGACGTTGACGAGCCCGTGCCGGAACATCAGGCAGGGCATGACGACCGGCGGCTTCGGGGCCGGGACGGAGGAGGCTCGCCCCCCGGAGGGTGTCGCCGGCACGACGCGCCCGAAGCCGGGCGAACTATCCCGTTTGCGCCGGCGCCCGGGGGGAGGATTAATCCTTCCGACCGCCTCGGCCGGTCGCCAGGAGGCGGAGGGCAGCTGACGGTGGCGAGGTGTCGACCGACCGAGCCGCTGAGGAAAGTCCCCGCTCCGAGGACCGCGGGGGTGGACGCAAGTCCGCCGGGTGAGAGCCCGAGCTCCGGAGCAGAAACGACACAGCCCGCCGGTGCGAGGATGGCGTCGCGCCGGAGGTCCCGGCGGGATATGGTGAAACGGCCGACTCCCCGGGAGCAAGCCCTGAGCGACGGGATGAGGGGGTCCTCTGTCCGTCGAGGAGAGCGCGCAGTCGAATGCTGCCTGAAACAGAACGGGGCTTACTACCGCCACCTGGCCCGGTCGGGGCAAGACCCCGGCCGGTTATGCCCATCGAGCCGCTCGGTCGGCCTCGGATCCGTCGGCCCCCCTATCAAGTGTCCGGGCCGGTGATCGGCTGGGAAATCCTCTCCGCGAGGACTACGAATCGAGCCGGGGTTGGCGGGTCGCAGCTTCCGCACCGCGGGCCTTCCACCGGATCACGCCGATCGCGAGGAAGGAGGTCCGGTGATTGGCCTGATTTCCCACGAACAGGTGGTGCTCCCACGTTCGGTTACCGATCCCGAGATTCTCGAAGACCTGGGCGTCCTTGCCGGGGTTCTTCCTGAACCACTCGAACATCCCCACTCGATCAACTGCTGGTCGTGACCGTTCTGGGCTCGACACTCCGAGCACCGATACCGAAGCCGCGGCTGGAACGGGTAAGCTCCCTTCGTTCGCTCGAGCGCACCCCCGGTGAGGGTCGTCTGGACCTGTCGGTCAACGTCGGCTCGCTCTCCCAGGTATCCGTCCAGAGCGGCCGGGCGGACGATCGCCAAGCTACGCTTCGCGAAGTTGGCATCGTTCACACACCCTGAGACCAATCCGCGCACGAGCGATCGCCTCCCCGCCCCCTCAAGCTTGCCGAGCACCTCGATCTTGCCGTCCAATCGGTCCCACTCCGTCTTCGAACCTTGGATCTTCCAGCTCTCTGTCCGAGAATCGAGCTCGTTCCTTTCGACGGGGACGGACACCCGATTCCACTGCTGGAGCGGAGACGACACCCGGGTCGGATAGACCCGGACGAAGCCGACGGTCGGCGACCAGCCTGCCGTGCAGATCGTGATGCGACCGTCCGCCATTTGATCCGGCGCACCCCGTCCGAGAATTACGAGGTCGTCGATCCGGCGCGCGTCCCTCGTAGGCACGGCGATCCCTCAGAGATGGTCGAATCGCACGCCCCGTCGCTCGAGGTTAGCCGAGATCAGGCTCCTGTGGCAAGCTCCGGCATCTCGTTCGAAGCAGAGGAGCGCCGTCGAGGAGCGTACGAGAAGGGCCAAGACGGCCGACAAGTGGGGCTGCTGACCCTCGAGGTGCTTTGAGTACCTTCGACTGAATTTCTCGAAATCCCCCGTCGTGCGATACTCGGCTCGAACGGGCGAAGGGGACCCGAGCTCCGGGATGTGCTGGTACGCGATTCCTTCCTCCGCGAGGCGGGCTCGGAGCGCGCGACCGGAGAATCCCGGTTTTCGACTGATCGCCCGTTCCCGGACATCGACGATCTGTTCGACCTCCGCCGACTTGAGGCGGTCGAGGAAGACCTCGAGCTCGAGCCCTTGATAGCCGACGGTGAATCCTTCCGTCGGACCGATGGTCCCCGGAGACATGCTCTCGGCATGTCTTCGCTCGGGGTCGCTTATAAGAACCAGTCTAGGAGCCCGTAGCACTACTCCGCCGTAAGCGTCGCTTCGCCCGCGACGGAGGTACTTTACCGGAGGAGCGCCATCGGGGGTGCATGGCCCCTGCGAAGAAGCCGGTCTTTCGTCGATACGATCCAAAGCAGTCCGTCCTCCTTCCTCCCAACCTCGACGAGTGGCTCCCCGAGGATCACCTCGCGCGCATCGTCG
>JASHUV010000194.1 GCA_030039825.1 Thermoplasmata archaeon | reverse complement strand
ACGTACAGCACCGCGGCGAGCACCACCGTGATCGCGACGAGCAGGATCGTCGCGATGATCGGCGACACACCGCGCTGGGCCTTCTTTCTCCACCGGGTCTCACGCTTCCGCATTCCGATCATTCTCTTGTTTCCTTGTTGTTGGTTGGTCGTTCGCCGAATTCTACGGGATCGCCGCGGCAACCGAGCCCGAGTAGGACCCCGTCCCGATGATGTTCAGCGAGTTCCCCGCGCCAGAGAGGCTTCCGCCCGTGGACGTCGTCTCGATCACGAGCTGGTCGCCGCTGGAGATCTGGGAGGTGGCGGTCAGGGACGCGCACAGGTTCGAGTGGGCCACGCCGGCAGGGTAAGTGCCGAGGGTCGCGGTCCAGCCGTTGGCCACCTGGTAGAACGCCACCTGGCAGCCGCTCACATCGACGAGCGTCCCGGTGAACGTGGTGCCCGAGATCTGGCCGCCCGAGGTCACGAGCTGCAGCTTGATGCTGTTCGCCGTCACGCCCGAGCTCGCGGTCTGGATGGAGATCGTCTCGTTGTACCACGCGGTCGCGCCCGTCCCGCCCGTGGACGCCGTCGCGCTCGAGACCGCGAGCGCGCTGCCGATCGGCGTGTTGCCCGGACCCTTGGTCAAGCCAGAGATCAGAACGTACAGCACCGCGGCGAGCACCACCGTGATCGCGACGAGCAGGATCGTCGCGATGATCGGCGATACACCGCGCTTGGCCTTCTTTCGCCACAGCCTCGCTCTCGTTGCTCCCATCTTCGTTGTTCCTCGGCTCGGGAGGGACTCCTGAGCGGAGGAGGTTTCTGCTAAGGTCGACTATATCAACATATTGGCAGGGCGGAGGGGGCCCGTCGATTCATGGAACGGCAATCGTCGACCGGACCGGCGGGCCTTCCGAGGTTCCGGGGGATCGACCGGGGGACGGAGGAGTGCCCCGGGCCGTGACGGGGGGGCCGAGCTCGCCGTACCGGGGCCGCGGGCGCTCGATCACCCCCCCAAGGGTCGAATCCCGTGACCCCTACCCTACCCTCCCCTGTACACGTCCTCGTCCTCGCCCGCGGAGGGCGTCGCGCACGCCCTACCGCTGGGCTTCGACCGCCTTCCGCTCGATCACGGCCAGGGCGACCGAGAGGGTCGACACGGCGACCCCGACCCGGCCCGCCAACCGGGTCAGGGTGATCCGCCGGGGGACCTCGAAGTACCCTTCGTCGAGGGCGATCCGGAGGAGCTCGCCCTGCCGAGGGGTCAGCGTGCTGACGGCGGGGACCGACGCGTCGGCCACGGACTCGATCTCCACACCCGCCGTCTCGCGCTCGAGCGCGCTCCGAAGGGCCCGGACCTTGTCGGCGGGCCCCACGACGGTCCAGCGGGCGACCCCGTCGAGGACGGAGTAGGGGAACTGGCGGAGGAGCGCGAATCGCCGCAGGAGCGGGATCAGGGTCCGCCCCGTGAAGTGGACCCGACAGACCTCGAGGCCCTCGCCGACGAAGAGGGGCTCGACGGTCCGTACCCCGGGAAGGGCCCGGATCTCCTCGCCGACGGGCCGCCCGGTCGGCCCATGGACCCGGATCTCGAAGAGGGTGAGGCCGCGGTCGAGCTCGAGGCGGTCGACGACCTCGACCCGGGTCGACGGATGGCGACGCGTGTACTGACCCAGCCAGGAGGAGCCCGGGAGCACCAGGCGGAAGCGGCACGTCACGACCGGCGGCCGCGACGTGGCCGCGCCGCCCGGGCGGCCCCGGGGGCCCCCCGGTGGGGCCGGGAACGGGTGGGCCGGACGGGTCCTCGGACCCGACCGGGAGCGCGTTGTCGGCGGCCGACGGTCCACCCCTGACGACCGGCCCCCTCCGGCCCCTCTCGCGATGGTCGCCACCCTCGGTCGGCCAGCCGGGAGGCGTACGAAAGCTCTAGGGGCGGCCAACAAGCCGCGACCCGGCTCAAGAGGATCGGCGGACGCCCCGACGGTTCCCGACCGCGGGACGCCCGACCTGCCGTCGATGGTCCGAGCAACGCGGACGCCTGGCGTCTCCCTCCGACCCGGACGGGCGCGGGCCCTCCTCCCGGGGGTCCGCCCCCCCGGTCCCCCATCGGATCGGGCGGTCCGGGGGACGGGTCGGCCGGTCGTCGGCGCGTCCTACCGGCGCCCCCACGGAAGCACCGGGGCCTCATACCGGCTCTTGGAGGGCCGACCCTCCGACCCGGCCGGGCCCGGGCCCCCGTCGGACCTCCTGCCCGCCCTTCCGGCGCTTTCCCACCCCTCGGCTCCCGTCGTTCGCGCCCCGACGCGGGACCCGGACCTTTCGGGCATCGCCGTCCCCCGAACGTCCGTGGAGGATCGGGACCGGTGATCCCGGACCCCGCGGGTCCGACGTCCCTCCCTCCCCGCGCCGGAACACCCCAAGACGTCGGCGCCCCGGACTCGGCCGGCCCGGTTCCCCCGGTCCCGGCGATCGAGCGCCCCACGCCGTTCCACGAGCTCGGGGACTTCACGACCGTCGACCGACGGACGGCCTATCTCGCCGGTCTCGCCGTCCCGATCGGCCTCCTGGGGGCCCTCGCGGCCGCGCTCCTGCTCGGCCTCATCGGGCTCCTGACGAACCTGTTCTACTACGGTCGGATCTCCTGGAGCTTCGTCTCGCCGGCCGGCAACTCCCTCGGGCTCGTGGCTCTCGGCATCCCGGTCCTCGGGGGGCTCATCGTCGGGGCGATGGCCCGGTTCGGCTCGGAGCGGATCCGCGGCCACGGCATCCCGGAGGCCCTCGAGTCGATCCTCGTCCACCGCAGCCGGATGGAGCCGCGCGTCACGCTCCTGAAGCCGGTCTCCGCGGCGGTCTCCATCGGCTCGGGGGGTCCGTTCGGCGCGGAGGGCCCGATCATCATGACCGGGGGCTCCCTCGGTTCGGTCATCGGCCAGCTCCTGCATCTCTCCGCCGCGGAGCGGAAGACCCTCCTCGTCGCGGGCGCCGCGGCCGGGATGGCCGCGACGTTCAACGCCCCGGTCGCGGCGGTCCTGATCGCCGTCGAGCTGCTCCTCTTCGAGTGGCGGCCCCGGAGCCTCCTGCCGGTCGGTGTGGCGGCCACGACGGCGACGCTCCTGCGCTGGCCGATCCTCGGCCGCTCGGTCCTCTTCCCCGATGTCGCGCAGGCGTCGCTCTCGACCGAGCTCATCCTCGCGGCGGCGCTGGTCGGGCTGGTCGCCGGCGTCGTGGCGACGGTCCTCACGCGGGGGGTCTACCTCTTCGAGGACCTGTTCCGGAGGCTCCCCGTTCATTGGATGTGGTGGCCGGCGATCGGGGGGATCGCGATCGGGGTCGGCGGGCTCATCGACCCCCGGATGCTCGGCGTCGGGTACAACACGATCGGTCTCGTCCTGGCGGGCGGGCTCGGCGCGTCGGCCGTCCTCCTCTTGCTCGCGGTGAAGGGGAGCGTCTGGAGCGCCTCGCTCGGCTCGGGCACCTCCGGGGGCGTGCTCGCTCCGCTCCTCATGATGGGGGCCGCGACCGGTAGCCTCGTCGGAGGCGTCCTGCCGATCGCCACGCCCGCCTACTGGGCGCTCATCGCGCTCGGCGCCATCCTCGGCGGGGCGATGCGGGTCCCGTTCACGGGCGCGGTCTTCGCCCTTGAACTGACCGGCAACCTGGGGGCGCTCTTTCCCCTCCTCGTCGCATGCCTGGCGGCGGAGGGGGTGACCATCTTCACCCTGCGCCGATCGATCCTGACCGAGAAGATCGCGCGTCGGAGGGTCCATGCCGCCCGGGAGTACGCCGTCGACCCCCTCGAGGTCGTCCCGATCCGATCGGTGATGCACAAGGATCTCGTGCCGATCCCGGCCGGGGGCACGGTCGCCGAGGCCGTCGCCGCGGCGCCCGACCGGGCCGGGAAGCACCTCGCCTACCTCGTCGTCGCCCCCGGCGGCGGGCTCGAGGGGTACGTGACGCAAGAGGGGGTGGCGACCTACCTCGTCAACGGGGGAGATCCGGGCCGGCCCCTCGCCGCCCTCCTCGAGCCCCTCTCGCCGACCCTCGAGCCGGACCAGCCGACCCGGGTGGGGGCGGCCCTGCTCGCGGAGCTCGACCGCCAGTCCCTGCCGGTGCGGGCCGGCGGGAGCGGGGCGCCGGTGGTCGGGATCCTCTCCCGGGAGAGCATCTTCGAGGCCCGCGTCGTCGCCCTCGAGGAGGAGCAGGAGCGGGACCGGACCTTGCGGATCTCCTTCCCGCGCCTCCAACTGGCCCCGGGCTTCTTCGCGCCGAAGGCCCCGGCCCAGCGGCGCGATCCGCGCGGAAGGCGGGGGGAGGGGCCCTCCCTCCCCCGAGGACCGGGGGACCCCGTGGACCGTCCTCCCCCGGGGCCGTGATCCGGCCGGGGGCCACGCCTGGCCCGCGAAGCGGCCGGCACCACGTCTCGGCGACTCGTCCGGGAGCGACGAGGGTCCCCTCCGAACCGTCCTCCTCGCGGACACCCCGGGGCGATAGGGCGGGTCGGGCTCATGGGCCAGCGCGGTGAGTGACCGAGGGAGGACGAGATCTCAAAGCGGATCGGGGGCCGTATCGCGCCCGTAGCGACCGGGTACGCCCGAGTCCTCTCGCCTCCGCGGAACGGATTTCGGGTCGGCAGCGAGTTGAAACCGTCGAGTGAATAGGGCGTTGAGGAGGTCCCTGAACCGGCCCCTATGCACGCCCCACCCATTCCGCGGGTGCTTGAGAGCTACCTTCTCTTCTGATCCGCTCGGCAGTCATACGAGAAGTCGGGCGACCTCGAGCTCGAGGCGGACTTTGTCTATCCCACGACGCTCCTTCCACTCCTTGTGCTCACGGACCGGACTGGTGCCACGCTCCGGTCCTCCAGCGAGGCGGTCCAAGGATACATCAGGAGGGTCTCGCGCACCTATCCTCCTCCCGCGGGCGCGACCTACCTAACGGCGATTCGGCTCCCCCGCTGGCTCTCCGACCGGAATGACCCTCTGAGCCGACTGGAGGATCTTTCGAAGACGACCCAACTGTTCTCCACCAACTCCGACGCCTACCACTACCTTCTGTTCGAAAT
>JASHUV010000193.1 GCA_030039825.1 Thermoplasmata archaeon | reverse complement strand
GCGGGAGGTCCGCCCGGAGCGGAGGACCTCGCGAAGGGCGATGTTGACGAGGAGGCGGAAGTCGGCGAGGAGGGAGAGGGCGGGGGGGGAGAGGGGCGCGCGCAGGCGGCAGCGAAGAGCGCGTTTGAGGGTGACCACGAAGGGCGAGGAGCGAGGAGGTCAGGGATGAAGATGGACCGATCCCTGGAAGGTGGAAGGTGCTATGTGACTTCCGCCGGGATTGGCGGGCGCCGAGTGGCTCACATCTCCTCTGCCTCCTGAATTGTGTCTGTTGGTCCGTCCCGTGGACTGCTATCTGCGCCCGAAGCGCACGAGAAGAGTAGCGGCGACGGACCCCAGAGCGACGTCCTGCACTATGGGGGCTGTGGTCCGTACCCGATTAGACTCGGACCAGTAGGGAAAGGAGACCTGCCCGGTCCGGACCTGCCCTGGAGTGGAAAGGGGGGTCATAGGGGGGAAGCGACTTTCGGTCTTCCGCCATCTCGCTCGACCCCGGAGGGTTCGGTATGACGACCCGACGTCAGTGGTCCTCGGAAGAGAAGCTCCGGATCGTCCTCGAGGGGCTCAAGCCCCACGCCAACGTCGAGGAGATCTGCCGACAGCACGGGATCCACAGCTCGCAGTACTACACTTGGCGCGAGCGCGCGATCGCCGGCATGAAGCGGAACCTCGAGGCGAAGCCGGACTCCGACGAGTACCGGGCGCTGGCCGAGGTGTCCCGGATGAAGAAGCTCATCGCGGATCTGACGATCGCCAACGACGTCCTGCGCGAGGACCTCTACGGTCGCCCTCGGGGAAAAAACGCCGGAGGCAGCTCGTGACGGCCATGCTCGCGCGCGGCGTCTCGAGCCTTCGTCGAGCGGTCCGCCTCACGGGGTTGGCCCGGAGCACGGTTTACTACCCCCGGCGACCGGGACCCGCGAGTCGACCACGACCGGATGAGCCGTCGATGCGCACCGCCATCCGTCGGGTGGCCCTGGCCCACCCAACGTTCGGATCCCGTCGGGTCTGGGCGGTCCTGCGCTTCGAGGAGGATCGACGCGTCAGCTGGAAGAGGGTCCGACGCCTCCTCCAGGTCGAGGGACTCCAGCACGAGCGGCACTTCCCGAGGCCGCGGGTGCCGGAGAGCGGGAACTTGGCCGCGGACCGACCGAACGAGCGCTGGTACACCGATCTCACCTACGTCGACACGACGGACGAGGGTCCGGCACCCCTGATGACGATCCTCGACGGCTGCACGCGCGAGGCGATCGTCCACGAACTGTTCCGGGAGTGCGGCGCGAGCGATGCACTTTCCGTGGTCCAGCGGGCGGTCTTCGAACGGTTCCCGGAGAACGGACGCGCGCCGGGAACCGTGCTGGTGAGCGACGGGGGACCCCAATTCACGTCGGAGCGATTCCGCGAAGGGGTGAGAGCCCTGGGGCTTGTTCCGCGGGCGACGAGGAAGAAGCGCCCGGAGGACAACGGGATGATCGAATCCTTCCAGGGTCACTTCAAACACGATTACCTCTGGATCCGCGAACCCGGGACCTACATCGAGACTCGGGTGTGGGTCCGCGAGGGGATGACGGACTACAACACGAGCCGGCCACACTCCTCCCTGGGCTATCTCGCCCCCGCCGAGTACGCGAAACAACGCACGAAGGAGATCAAACCATGAACGCGGTCAGCACGACCCGGATCGGCGAACTCCTCCCCCGAGCCCCCACCTCACCAGTGGTCCGAATGGGAAGTACACACGTCATCTTTCCCAACTCCTGCCGACCGACACGATCCGACAATTCGCTCGCGAGAGCGACTTCGTGGTCCGCGAGCGCGCCATCGACCCGCTCGTCTTCCTCTGGACCCTCGTCCTCGACCTCGGAGTCGAACGCCACCGGGTTCTCGAGGAATTTCGCTAGGCCTACGTCAACTCCTCCGAGATCGAGGACCTCGCCTACCCCTCGTACTACCTGCGGTTCAACGCCGAGCTCTGCGAGTTCCTCCGTCGGTGTCTCCAGCACGCCATCGCCCAACTCCCCCGAGAACCCGGGCGCGACCTCGATCCCCGACTGAAGGATTTCGTCGAGGACATGGTGATCAAGGATTCCTTGGTCGTGCGACTCCAGGCGAGCTTCGCCACGAAGCGGCCGGCGACCCGCTCTCGGAAGGTCGCCACCGGTGTGAAGGTCGATCTGTTGGTGAGCGTCTGTGCCAATGGACCGAAGAGTGTGGCCTTGGTCGGCGAGCGGACCCACGACGTGAAGTTGCTGCGACTGGGAGCCTGGGTGAAGAATCGTATCCTCCTCGCCGACCTCGGTATTACTCCCATCGCCTCTTCGCGAGGCTCGAGGAGCACGGCGGCTACTTCGTCAGTCGGTGGAAGAAGAGCTCGGACCCGCTCTTCGTTCGGTCGCTGAAGGTGCACCGGGGGCAGGCGATCGATCTGGAGGGGCGACGGCTCTCCGAGGGGCTCCCGAAGCTCCAACGGCAGGTCCTCGATGCCGACGTGGAGCTCTCGTTCCAACAGCGGACCTATGCCGGCCACCGCTCGACGGACACGTTCCGCTGCCGCCTCGTGTCGGTATGGGACGAGCGGCACGGGGAGTACCACACCTACCTCACGAACATTCCGTTGAAGCGGCTGACCGCCGAAGAAGTGGCCCAGCTGTATTCTCTCCGCTGGGAAATCGAATTGACATTCAAGGAACTGAAGTCCCACTACGCGCTCGACAAGTTCCGGACGACGAAGGCGGTGGCGGTCAAGGCGTTGATCTGGTCGGCACTGCTGACCCTGGTAGCGCGCCGCCAGATCCACAATCTGGTGCGTCGCATCCAACCCCCGGAGCTGCGGCCTCGGTATCCGGCGCTAAAGTCGGCTCGAGTCTTCCGAGGGACGGCCCGAGAGATCCTGTGGGAGCTGTTGACCTTCTTGGGGCTGAGGGAGGGGAACGAAGGCGACCACTATCGGGCAATCAATGTGTGGCTAACCAGGGTGGCGCTTGACCCTCACGTCAAACGCCATCTGCTCCGAGAAGAATGGTCGACGGGGGCGAGCT
>JASHUV010000192.1 GCA_030039825.1 Thermoplasmata archaeon | reverse complement strand
TCGTCGGCCGACGGCCTGGGGGCTCCTCGCGGTGACCGGTGTCGCGTTCGTGGCGGTCGTCCTGCTCCTCGCGGGCGTCGTCGCGCGAGGCCTCGCCCCCGCCGTTCCCGGCGGCGCCGTCCCGCTCGCGACCCTCTTCGGCGCTCGGGTCACCGGACGCCTGGGGATCTCCACCCTCGGGGCGCTCGGGAACACGCTCCTCTTCGCCGCGCTCTCGAGCGGCCTCGCCGTCCTCCTCGCCCTCCTCGCGGCGCGCCTGCTCGTCCGGCGGCCCGGGCTCTCGGCCGGCCTCGGAGGGCTCGCCTTCCTCCCGCTCCTGATCTCGCCGGTTGTCCTCTCGCTCGCGCTCTCGGAGGCCTGGCGCCCGCTCTTGGGCGGGCTCTCCTCCGCCGGCCTCCTCATCGTGCTGAGCCAAGCGACGCTGGCGCTCCCGTTCACCCTGCAGGGCCTCTCCCTCGCGCTCGCGGGCCGGTCGACGGGCGCCGCCGACGCCGCCCGGGCCCTCGGGGCCCGGCCCTCCCAGGCGTACCTCGACGTCGAGGTCCCGTCGATCGGACCGGCCCTGCGCTCGGCCGGCCTCTTCGCCTTCGCCCTCGGGCTCGGCGAGTTCACGGCGACGAACTTCCTCGCCACGCCGTCGACGACGACCCTCACCGTCGAGCTCTACGACCTCGACGGTCTGCGCCTCCCGGTCCTCGGCGAGGCGACGGCGGCGCTCCTCGTCCTCACGAGCCTCGGGATCTTCGGGGCCCTCGCGCTCTTCGGGGAGGGGGGCCGCCGTGTCCTCTGATCGGCCGATCCTCTCCGTTCGCGGGCTCGTCGTGAGCCTCGACGGGGAGCGCGTGCTCTCCGGCGTCGACCTCGACATCGGTCCGGCGGAGTTCGTGGCCCTGATGGGCCGCAACGGGACCGGCAAGACGACCCTCTTGAGGTCGATCGCCGGGTTCGAGCGACCCGACGCCGGTCTCCTCCGCTACGCCGGACGCGACCTCGCCGAGGTCCCGGTCCATCGCCGGGGCCTCGGCTTCCTCTCCCAGGACCCGGCGCTCTTTCCGGGCCGGACCGCCTGGGAGAACATCGCCTACGGCCTCGAGCTCGCGCGTCGGCCGGCCGCGGAGGTCGAGGCCCGGGTCGCGGAGCTCGTCGCGCTCCTGCACCTCGGCGGGCTCGAGGCGCGGGGGAGCGGGGAGCTCTCCGGGGGCGAGCGCCAGCGCGTCGCGCTCGCGCGGACGCTCGCTCCCGGACCCCGGCTCGTCCTCCTGGACGAGCCGTTCGCCGCGATCGATCCGGAGCTCCGTTCGGGCCTGCGCGCCGAGTTCCGCTCGGCCCTCCGCGCGCTCGGGATCGCCGCGCTCCTCGTCACGCACGACCGGGACGAGGGGCTCTTCCTCGGCGACCGCGTCGCGATCCTCGACGAGGGTCGGATCGCGGCGATCGGTCGGCCGGAGGAGGTCTACGGCGCGCCGGGCTCTCCGAGCGTGGCGCGCTTCCTCGGCTACAACGTGCTCGACGGGGGGGCCGGTCCGGTCGCCGTGGCCCCGGCCGACCTCCTCCTCACCACCGAGGGCGGGGGGGTCGCGGCCACCGTCGAGGCGATCGGGGCCACGGTCACCGGCCGCTCGGTCCTGCTCAGGACGGCGAACGGGGAGCGGGTCGAGGCGGGCCCGATCGGGGAGGGCCCGCTGCCCTCGACGGGGACCACCGTGCGCCTGCGATGGCGCCGGTCGATCCCGCTCCCCCGCTGAGGCGCGGGCGGGACGGTTCGGGCGAGCGCTCAGTCGTCGTCGCGACGCCGGCGGCGAGGGCGCTCGTCCTCGTCGTCGTCGCGCCGGCGGTACGGTCGGCGCGGACGGTCCCCGTACCGGGGGGGACCGGAGGGTCGGCCGCCCCAACCGGGTCGCCGCGCGAACCCGCCGCGCGCGCCCTCGGGGCGGGGATGCATCGTGAAGGTGTTCCCGCAGGAGCTGCATCGTCCCGTGGTCGTGCCGTCCTCGTTGGCCTCGAAGGAGAGGACCCCGCCGCACTGACGGCAGGGGCGGGCGTTCCCTCCCGGGGGAGCGTTCCGCCGGAACGGCGGCCGTCGGTCGCCCCCGCGAGGCGGGCCGCGCCGGGCCGGACCGGGCCGGCGGCGCGGGGCGTCGTCGGACTCCTCCTCCGCCTCCTCGTCGTCCTCCTCGCCGTCCTCCTCCCCGGTCTCGGAGGGCCCGGGACCGGCCGCGGCGACGGAGAGGACCGTCTCCCGTCCGCACGACTCGCAGTGGGCCTCGAGACGGTGGCCGGGGAGGACCGCGAAGGTGAGCGCGGCGCCGCAGTCCCAGCACGGGGCCGAAGGGACGCCGAGCGCCGCGGCTCCCGCGGCGGCCCCCTGGGCGTCGGGGGAGGGCGGCGAGGCGACGACCGACGCGCGGCCGCAGGCGGAGCACGACGCCTCTTGGATCTCGAGGGTGCGCCCGCGGAACTCGACCGAGGCACCGCAGTGAGGGCAGGAGCTCGACATGGGACCCCCGCTACAACCGCCCCTTCATTAGGGCGCGGGTCCGGGGGTCGGGGGCGATCCGGGCGGGGGTCGGCCCCCGGGAAGCTCGGACGAAAGCGGGGAGCCGGATTCGAACCGGCGAACGCCTTCGCGACGGGATCTCTTGGGCGCCCCCGACCGGGGCGCCGTTTAAGTCCCGCGCCGTTGCCTGGCTTGGCTATCCCCGCGCTCTATCGAGCGGCGGGTGCGGCCGCTTCCGCCGGCGCGGGCGCCTTGGGGGCGCGCTTGACGGACACGCGCTTCGGGAAGTACTTGAGCAGCACCACGTCGTTGACCGAGGCGACCCACCGATACGGGATGTTGATCGGCTTCGAGTCCTCCACTAAAAGCGCGCTCGGCTCGTCGATGAAGAGGCCGTCGATCTTGGTCCCTTCCACGTCCACGACGATGTTCCCGACCTCTCCGAGGAGCCGCCCCTCGGGGGTGAAGACCTGCCGACCCAGGAGTTCCGTCATCTCGACCAGCATGGCTCTGCCTACCGTCGGCGACGGCGGCTCCTCATATTAGGTCTTTTCTGGCCATCGGGCGCGATCTCGCCGGCGCGCCGGGCGGAACGGAGCGGCGAGGGGGTTCCGCCCGATCGGCTCACTCTCGGGCGCCGGCCGGCGATGCGCCGCCGGTCGTCCCGCCGGGTTCCGCGACGTCGGCGGCGCGCTTCACCTGGGTCTGGTAGAGTCGGACGAGCTCCGCCACCGTGGTCGCCTCCTCCGGCCCCTTGTCGTCACGGAATCGACCGGTGAACCTCGGGAAGCGGAGGGCGAGCCCGCTCCCCGGCTTGAGGCGCCCGAACCCCGCCGGGTGCGTGGGGGAGAGCGTGAGCTCGGCGCCCCGGATCTCGAGCACGAGCCCGGGGGCCATCCAACGGTCCGGCAGGAGGGTCGTCCGGACCCGGGGGTCCGCCGCGTCGCGGGCGAACGGCGCGAGTCGCTCGGGGAGCCCCGCGAGCGTGGCGTCGTCGAATCCGCTGCCGACCTTGCAGAACGTCTCGAACCGGCCGGACTCCTCGTCGAGCACGGCCATGAGGAGCGCGCCGTACCGGCCGGCGCGTCGGCCGCGGCCGGCGAACGCGCCGACGACGACGCCGTCGACCGAGTCGGCGAGGGCGTGGGTGTACTCGCGCTTGTACTTGATCCACCAGAAGCCGCGGCCGCCCGGGTGGTAGGAGCTCTCCGGGGCGAGGGACTTCGCCATCACGCCCTCGCCCCCGAGGGCGATGCAGCGGTCGAAGTAGGCCTGGGCCTCGTCGACCGACGTCACGACGGCCTGGTCGGCGAGCGCCACGCGCTCCGACGGGAGGAGGAGATCGACCAGGCGAGCGCGGCGCTCGCCGAACGGGAGCGCGGTGGTGGCCGTCGTCCCGTCGAGGAGGACATCGAACAGGAAGACGGTGACCGGGACCTCGGCCTGCATCCGTTCGAGGTCGTACTTGCGCCCGCGCCGTCGCGAGATCTCCTGGAACGGGCGGATCTCCTCCGTCTCGGGGTCGATCGGGACGCACTCGCCCTCGACGATCGCCGGGCGCCGGCGGAGGGCGCCCGGGAGGGCGCGCACGAGCTCGGGGAACTGCTCGCCGATCTCCTCGAGGCGGCGGGAGAAGATCCGCACCGGCCCCTCCTCGGGGACGTGGGCCTGCACGCGCAGGCCGTCGTACTTCATCTCGAGCGCCGCGCGCCCGTCCATCCGCTCCATGACGTCGGCGAGGTCCGGGGAGCGTTCGGCGAGCATCGGGCGGATCGGGCGCCCGACCTCGAGGCGGAGCGCTCCGAGCGCCTCGAGACCCCCCCGGTCGAGCGCCTCGGCCACGAGGCCGAGGTCGCTCGTCAGGTTGTAGGCGGCCTCGATGCGGGAGCGGGCCTCCTTCGACCCGTCGGCGTAGCGCTGGGCGAGGGCGTCGAGGATCGTCATCTCCCGGACCCCGAGCCGCAGCTGGCCGAGGACGAACCGCACGAGGTACTTCCCCTCGAGCGGCGTCGACCGCGTGAGGAGAGCGGAGAGGATCCCGACCTTCCGGTCCTGGGAGCCCTCGCCCTTCGCGTCGGCGACCGATCGCAGGGCCCGATAGAGCTCCTCGACGGTGATCGCGGCCGCGTCCGCCGCCGGCGACCGGCCGCGGAGGAGCTCCTCCGCGGTCAGCCCGAGGTCCCCGGAGAGCTTCTCCGAGCGGGCGACCTCGGCGTCCGGGACCCCCGTCGCGCCGGCGATCGCGCGCCGCGCGAGGGAGTTCGCGACCCCGAGCTCGACGCCCTCGTACTCGGGACGGAGCTGGCCCTGCGAGAGGAAGAGGACCGGCCCGAGCTCCGGTCCGCCCGCGTCCTTCAGGAGGCCGACGAAGATCTCCCGGAGCTCGAGGCGCTTCGAGGTCGCGTCGAGGCGTTCGTAGGCCGCGACGAGCTCGGCGAACTTCATTCCGCTCCGCCGTCGACCGCCGCGCGGAGGCGGCGGAGGTTCTCGCCGACGTCGCCGGCCCCGTAGACAGAGTTCCCGCAGACGAAGAACGTCGCCCCGGCGCGGGCCGCCGGCCCGGCGGTCGTCGCGTCGATGCCCCCGTCGATCGCGATCTCGAGCGGCGCGCCGAGCTCCGCCGCGGCGGCGCGGGCGGCGTCGAGCTTCGGCAGCGCCTCCGGGAGGAAGCGCTGGCCGGAGAAGCCCGGGTGCACGCTCATGACGAGCAGTTCGTCGAGCCGGGGGAGGAGCGGGCGCACGGCGTCGAACGGGGTCTCGGGCCGGATCGCCGCGCCGACGGCCCGTCCCGCCGCCTTCACCGCCGCGATGACCTCGCCCGGCGGGTCGGAGGTCTCGAGGTGGAAGACGAGGGTGTCGCCGCCCGCCTCGGCGAACGCCCGGACGTACCGCGCGGGGCGGTCGATCATGAGGTGGACGTCGAGCGGGAGCCTCGTCCGCGCCCTCACCGCCTTGACGAGCGCCGGCCCGAAGGAGAGGTTCGGGACGAAGTGCCCGTCCATCACGTCGAGATGGAACGCCTCCGCGCCCCCGGCCTCCGCCTCGCGGATCGCGCCGGCGAGGTCCGCGAAGTCCGCTGAGAGGAGCGACGGAGCGAGACGGCGTCGACGGGGCGGCACGGGGCGGCCGAGCCGGGCCGGTCCTATTAACCGCGCGGGCCGGGCTCAGAGGAACTCGCGCGGATCCGGTCCGCTCCGCGCCGGGCCAAGGGCCTCGCCCCGTCGCCTCGCGTCGGCCTCCTCGGTCCATCGACCGTACTCGACCGGACGCCAGAGGCGCCTCCAGCCGGCGGGGGAGGCGCCCGACGTCCGGGAACGGAGGGCGTCCGGGTGCGGAACGTACCAGAGGACCTGCCAGAGCAGGACCTCGAGGTAGAGGAGGAGGGCGAGGACCCCCAGGAGGGCCGCGACGTTCGCGGGGGGCGTCAGGAACGCCGCGGCGACGATCCCGTCGACGATGAACAGGCCGAGGCCGAGGTACATCTTCGCGAAGCTCGAGTAGAACCAGTGCCGCCAGGTCGGACCGGGTTCGGCGAGGGCCCGGCGCTTCTCCTCCTCGGTCGGCTTCGGGCGTCCGAAGAGGTCCGTCCGGGGGACGTCGCTCACGGGCCGGGCCCGCTAGATCGCCGCGCCCGAGGTCGCGGACGCGAGCGCGCCGACGGGAGGCGAGGGCCCGCCGGCCCCGGGCGGGGCCGCCGGGTTCGGGCTCCCGTCGATCGGGGTCGGGAAGAGGTGGCAGGCGACGAAGTGGCCCGGACGGACCTCGAGCAGCGGCGGCTCGACCCGCTTGCAATGCGGCATCACCATCGGGCAGCGGGTGTGGAAGTGGCAGCCGGGCGGGGGCGCGGCCGGGCTCGGGACGTCGCCCTTCAGGATGATCCGCTCGCGCGGCCGGTCGGGGTCGGGCTGGGGGATCGCGGCGAGCAGCGCCTCGGTGTACGGGTGGAGGGGGTGGGAGAAGAGCTCCTCCGTCGGCGCCCGCTCGACGACCTTTCCGAGGTACATCACGACGACGCGGTGGCTCATCGCCCGGACGACCGACAGGTGGTGGGAGATGAACAGGTAGGCGAGCCGCTGCTCCCTCTGGAGCCGCTTCAGGATGTTGAGGATCTGCGCCTGGACCGAGACGTCGAGGGCGCTCGTCGGCTCGTCGAGCACGATGAAGTCCGGTCGGAGCGCGAGGGCCCGGGCGATGCCGATCCTCTGGCGCTGGCCGCCGGAGAACTCGTGCGGGAACCGCCACAGGTGGTCGGGGTTGAGCCCGATCGCGCTGACGAGCTCGGTGACCCGCTGGTAGCGCTCGGCGCGCGTGCCCATGTGGTGGATGGCGAGCGGCTCGGCGATGATGTCCCGGACGAGCATCCTCGGGCTCAGCGAGGAGAACGGGTCCTGGAAGACGATCTGCAGCTTCCCCCGGAGCTTCCGGAGCTCCGCGGGGCTCTTGCGGTAGAGCGAGTACTTCGTCGCGAGGGCGTCGACCTCCCCGAGGGAGGACGTCGCCTCGGGCGAGGTGAGGGTCGCCGGGTCCCCCGTCGGCGCGAGGCGCTCCAGCCGACCGTACGCCGCGTCGAGCCGGGCGGCCGACGCCGCGTCCGGCCGGTAGAACGTGTGGCCGCTCGTCGGCTCGAGGAGGCGCAGCGCGAGGCGGCCCACCGTCGTCTTGCCGCAGCCGGACTCTCCGACGAGGCCGACGGTCTCCCCCTCGTGGACGTCGAAGGAGACGCCGTCGACGGCGCGGACGTCGCCGACGTGCGAGGAGAGGAAGCCCCCGCGGATCGGGAACCACTTCCGCAGCCGCCGGACCGACAGGAGCACCGGGCTCGTCCCGTTCGCCGGTAGGCCCGCGCCGTTCACGGGTCCTCCGGCGTCGCGGTCCGGCCGTGATAGAGGTAGCAGGCGACGCGGTGACCCTCGGCCTCGACGGTCATCGGCGGCCGGGTCTCGGCGCAGATCGGCATCGCGTGGGGGCAGCGGGTCCGGAACCGGCAGCCGGAGGGGGGCGTGATGAGGTTCGGGACGGAGCCGGGGATCGACTCGAGCGTCCGGCCGGGGTCGTCGAGACGGGGGATCGACTTCAGCAGGCCCTGCGTGTAGGGGTGCAAGGGCTGGCGGAAGAGCTCCTTCACCGGGGCGACCTCGACGACGTTCCCGGCGTACATCACGCAGACGCGGTCCGCGACCTCCGCGATGACGCCGAGGTCGTGGGTGATGAGCAGGATCGCGGTCCCGACGCGCTGCTTGAGCTCCCGCATCAGGTCGAGGATCTGGGCCTGGATCGTGACGTCGAGCGCGGTGGTCGGCTCGTCGGCGATCAGGAGCTCCGGCTCCGCCGAGAGCGCCATGGCGATCATGACGCGCTGGATCATCCCCCCGGAGAGCTCGTGGGGATAGCCGCGCGCGACCCGGTCCGGGTTCGCGATCGAGACCCCTTCGAGGTGGCGGACGGTGATCCAGAACGTCTCCTCCACGAGCGGGCGGCGCATCCGCCGCTTGACGCCCCACAGCCCGAAGTACCCGCCCCGAAGGCGCAGCGCGAGCATCCGGCGGCGGATCGCCCGCCGGCGCCGGCCGTACGTCGCGCCGTCGCGCATCTCGTCGAGGTAGACCTCCTTGAGCGCCTCGACGAGCTCGAGGCGGCGGCGCTCCCCGACGAGGTAGCTCTTCTGCAGGTTCGTGAGTTGGGCCCGGCGGATCGCCCTCCGTAGGGCCGCGCTCCGCTCGGCGCGGAGCGGGGGGGAGGCCGGCCTCGCGAGGGCCGGTTCGGCGGTGGTCCCGGGGTCCGCGACGGCCGGCCCGGGCCGGTTCTCCGAGAGGCGCCGGAGGATGTAGAAGCTCTCGGTCCCGAGCGACGGGAGTCGGGTCGCCTTGCCGATCGCCGCGGCGCTCGCCCTCAGGAGGTCGGGCCCCGGCCGCTCGGGGAGCCCCGCGGCGACCTCGATGGCCGCGTCGACCTCCGGGCCGGAGGTACGGGCGTGGGTGAGGCGCTCGATGATCTCGCCCCCCCGGTGGAGGAGGAGCGCCTCCGAGATCTGGTCGGAGATCGAGAAGATCGGGTTCAGGGCCGTCATCGGCTCCTGGAAGATCATCGAGATGCCGCCGCCGCGCACGGCGATCATCCGGTCGATGGCGGTCTTGATCCGGCGGTACTTCCGGACGACCTTCACCCGGTTCGTCCTCTTGACCGGCGTGAACGTCGCCTCGTCCTGGATGCCGGTGAGGAGGTTCGCTCCCTTGAACGAGATCACCCCGTCCATGATCCGGCCGGGCGGGTCGGCGATCAGGCGGGTGATCGAGAACGCCGTGACGGACTTCCCGCAGCCGGTCTCGCCGACGAGGCCGAGGGTCTCCCCCCGGCGGATCTTGAACGTGACCCCGTCGAGGGCCTTCACGACCCCGTC
>JASHUV010000191.1 GCA_030039825.1 Thermoplasmata archaeon | reverse complement strand
AACCGTCCGGTGAAGAACTCGACCCGGAGGTCGCGAAGGACGCGGGCGGTCGCCGGACCGAAGAGCCGTCGGACGGCCGGGACCTGTTCGAACCCTTGGAAGAAACGGACGAACGGGTAGAGCTTGGTGGGCGCCGACCGCTCGATCACGACGTGGAATCCGGATTCTTTCGTCATCGGGAGAGCCTTCTGCGCCGGCGCGAGTCCTGCGGGCGGAAAGCCCTTCCCGCGCCCCCCGGGCGCGTCCGTTCCTCCGGCCTGAGGCCGGTCCGGCGGGGCGACCGGAACGGTCAGGCCGGGACCGCTCCGTCTCGGGAGGGGACGGCCTTGAGCGCGTACCGCCACTCGCCCTCCATCGGGATCAAGCGACGGAGCCGGGCGTCGATGCGGTCTCCGATCGAGATCGCGCCCGGAGGGACGTCGGCCACCTGGAGGGTGACCCGGACGCCCTCGGCCGCGCGCGCGAGCAGCACCTCGTACTCGCCGCTCACCTCGACCTGGCGGTCGAACTCGCTCGGCTGGGCCCCCCGGTGCACGACGGTGGTCGCCTCCACCGCGAGCCCGGTCCGGGGGAGGAGCTCGTCCGTGAGCCCTTCGGCGTTCCCGCAGGTCGAGCAGGCACCGCGCTTCGGGAAGGTCCGCGCGCCGCAGCGCGGGCACCGCTCCGCGGCGAACCGCCACCGGCTCGCGCGCTCCGCCCGGTACGTCGCCCGCGGCACGTACGCGCCCTCCGAGACCGTCGGAGGGCGACGAGCCGGGCGTCCGGCGAACGCGGAGGGGCTCTCCCATCGGAAGATCGCCCCGGCGGGGGAGGCCGGGCTCCAGGAGGCGGACGGTCGGAGGTCGAGCTCTCCGATCCAGAGCCCTTCCGGAGCGAGGTCCACGAGCGTGACGCTAGGCCCCACCGAACCCGTAAGCGCGGCGCGCAATCCCGAGAGACCGACCGAGGGCGGTCCCCCTGGCTCCACCGCGGGACCGTGGTCCAAGCGGACCACCCCGCTGCTCGACGAGGGGCTTCCGGAGCCCCCCCCCATCCCCATCACCGAGGGATCGCCGGGGACGGTACGGTGGGAACGGAGCCGCGCCCCGTCCGGGCCGCCGAATCCGAGCGCGAGCGCTCCGGCGGGGGCGGAGCCCGCCCCGCCGATCGCGCGCTCGTCGATCGCGACGAGGAGGGACGGGGCCTCCTGCCCGGCGGCCTCCGAGAGCGCCGCGCCGAAGCTCACCCGCGGCACGGGGGGTCGGACGGCCGAGGGAGGGAGCCCGAGGGCGGCGGCGAGGTCGTCCTCGACGCCCGGCTCGAACTCCCCGACCGTCCGGACGCTCACCCCCGGCGAGGCGGCGACGGTCGGGAGGGCCTCGAGGGCGGCGACGGCGAGGGTGAAGGCATCCTCGTCGGGGCCGACGACCGGGTGGCCCTCGAGCTCTCCCGCTGGGGAGGCCCAGGCGCCCGCGCGGATCGGGCTCGGCATCGGCCCCTACACCGCGGCGAACAGCGTGACGGTCGCGCTCGCTCCGGATCCGCCGACGTTGTGGGTGAGGGCGCGCCGGGCGCCCTTCACCTGCCGGCTCCCGGCCTCGCCCCGGAGCTGCCGGAACGCCTCGTACGCCTGGCTCGCGCCCGTGGCCCCGATGGGGTGCCCCTTCGCCTTCAGGCCCCCGTCGGGATTCACGGGCAGCGCCCCCCCGATCCGCGTGGCGCCGGAGAGCTCGAGGGCGGCCGCCTCACCGGCGGGGGCGAAGCCGAGGTCCTCGAGCGCGAGGAGCTCGGCGATGGTGAAGCAATCGTGCACCTCGAGGAGATCGACGGACCGGCGCTCCGTACCGCTGCGCCGGAACGCCTCGTCGGCGGCCCGCCGGGTCGCCGCGAGCTTCGTCAGGGACGCCCGGTCCTGCAACGCGAGCGCGTCGGAGCCCGCGCCGGTCCCCTCGATGAGGACCGGGGTGTCCGTGAACCGCTTGGCGACCTCCTCCCCGGCGAGGAGGAGCGCGGCCGCCCCGTCGCTGACCGGGCAGCAATCGAACAGCCTCAGGGGGTCGGCGACGAGCGGCGAGGCCTTCGCCTCCTCCCGGGTGATCCGCTTCCTCAGGTGGGCGTTCGGGTTCGCGAGGGCGTTCTCGTGGTTCTTGACGGCGACCTCGGCGAGCGCGTCCGGGTCGGCGTGGTGCTCCGTAAGGTAGGCGCTCGCCATGAGGCCGTAGACGCCGGCGAAGGTGAGGCCGGCCATCCGCTCCCATTCGGTGTCGCCCGAGACGCCGAGCCAGTACCTCCGACGGGTGGAGGGGGCGTCGTTCATCTTCTCGAGTCCGACGACGAGCACGACGTCGCGGGCCCCGCTCTCGATCGCCTGGACGCCGGAGCGAAGCGCGAAGCCGGCCGACGCGCAGGCGTTCTCGACCCGGGTGACCGGGACGCCGGGGAGGCGCGCCTCCTCGGCGAGGACGGCGGAGGCGTTGCCGAGCTGCCAGCCGGCGAAGCCGAGGGTGCCGAGGAACGCCTCGCCGATCGCCGAGCGCTCGACGCCGCGGTCGACGCTCGCGACGGCCCCGTCGACCGCCTGGCGGAGGAGCGCCCGGGGTCCGTCCGGGAGCACGCCGAACTTCGTGTGGCCGGCCCCGATGAGCGCGGCGCGCCGGCGCGTCACGACCTCCGCCCCCGAACCCTCTTAACGGGGGAACCGTTCGAGGAGATAACGCCGAGTCCCGCGGCGCTCGAGGTCGGTCTGACGGAATCGCTTCCCCTCGTGATCGGCGTCAGCGGAGCGAGCGGCGCCCCGATCGCGGTCCGCGTGGTCCGCGCCGTCGCGGCCGCGGGCCGGACGTTCGACCTCGTCGTCAGCGAGGGGGGACGCGCCGTCCTGAAGGAGGAGGCCGGGATCGGCCCGGAGGAGCTCGGTCGGGGGGCGCGGCACATCTACGGCGACCGGGACCTCGCCGCCCCGATCGCGAGCGGGTCGGTCCGCACCGGCGGGATGGCGATCGTCCCCTGCTCGATGAACCAGCTCGCACGCCTCGCCACCGGGCTCGCGGACACGCTCATCGGGCGGGCCGCCCACGTCCACCTCAAGGAACATCGGCCGCTCGTCCTCGTCCCCCGCGAGACCCCTCTCGACGCCATCTCCCTCGCCCACATGACGCGGCTCGCCGAGCTCGGCGTGGTGATGCTGCTCGCGGCGCCGCCCTACTACCTCAAGCCGCGGTCGGTCGACGACCAGACGGACTACCTCGCCGGGAAGGTCCTCGACCACTTAGGCGTCCCGCACGAGCTCTACCGCCCGTGGGGCGGGGGGACAGCGCCGTGACGACCGTCCGGGGAGGCTGGCGGGAGTACTTTCCCCTCCCGTTCGTCGCCATCACGGTCCTCCTCCTCGTCCTCATCGCGCTCACCCCGAACCTCCTGTCGCTCGGCACACCCGCCGCCGGGACGCTCGAGACGCAGGCGAACCTGATCGTCGACGGCCTTCCCGGCGAGAACGCGACCCACTACTACGTACAGGGGATCGGTCTCGTCCGGTACGCCTCCATCTCCCTCGCCCTCGCTCGACCCCCGCCGGGCGGTGCGCCATCCGCCCCCGACTTCGCCTTCCCGAACGCGACGGTCTTCAACGAGACGATCGAGGCCGCCGTCACCGCCGGATGGGACCCGGTCGCGCTCAACGTGACGGCCGTCTACATCGACCCGACGGGCGTCACGGTCGACTACTTGGGCACCTTCGAGGTCAACGTGACGGCGGGCCTCCTCGTGGTGACCTCCTACCTGCCGGCCCCGGCCTCGACGTCGAGCACCCCGCTCTCCGACCTGCCGATCACCTTCCCGCTCGAGCTCGTGGCGCCCCCGGGAGGCTCCCGGTGAGGGACCGGCGGCTGATCGCCCTCTGGGCCGCGGCGATCCTCGCGCTGTTCATCGTGGAGATCGCCGAGCTGACGCACGTCTTCCGGGTCCCGATCCTCTCCGCCGTCGGGAACCTCGTCTCGTTCATCTTCGCCCTCGTCTTCACCACGATCCTCGCGCTCGTCGGGGCGCTCTTCATCGGGATCTACATCTCGCAGCGGATGCAGTCGGGCGGCGGCTTCACCGAGTTCGAGGAGGAGATGCTGAGGATGCGCGGGGAGGTCCAGCGGATGGCGAAGGACCTCGAGGAGCTCAAGGGGGGCCTTCTCCCGGAGAAGGGGTCGGCCCCCGTCGACGGGACCACCCGGGGGGCGGACCCCCCCGGGACGCGGAGGCCGCCGTGAAGGTCCCGGTCGTCGACAACGGCGGGCAGTGGACCCACCGAGAGTACCGGGTGCTCAAGGAGCTCGGGGCGGAGAGCCGGATCGTCCCGAACGACACCCCGTACGAGGAGCTCGACGCGGACGCCATCGTCCTGTCGGGGGGGGCGCTCAGTCTCGAGGGCCGCCACGACCCGCTCGGGGCCGTGGACGGATGGATCGACCGGGCGAGCGTCCCGGTCCTCGGCATCTGCGTCGGCCACCAGTTCCTCGCCCGGCACTTCGGAGGGTCGGTGACCCGGGCGCCGTCCCCGGAGTTCGGACGGGTCGCCCTCGAGCTCGACCGTCCGGAGCATCCCCTCTTCGTGGGGATCCCCCCCGCCCTGACGGTCTGGGCGAGCCATTCCGACCAGGTCACCCGTCTCCCCGCGGGGTGGAGCGGCCTCGCCCATTCCCCGGCGTGCGCCGTCGAGGCGATGGCCCACCCGGCGCGGCCGATCTTCGGTGTCCAGTTCCACCCGGAGGTCGAGCACACCGAGCACGGGCGGACCCTGCTCGCGAACTTCCTCGCGACCGCCCGGCGGTAGCGGGGCAAGCGCATTTGTAGACCCCGACGCTCGAACGCCCCGAGAGGCGGAGCGGATGCGGGTGCGGCGGGCCTCCGGAGGACGGGAGGGGGAGCTCGTTCGCCGCGCCGCCACGCTGCGGGAGAGCGTCGAGCCGCTCCTGCCGAAGCTCGGCCGGGCCTGCCCGCCGGACCGGTTCGACCGGTTGAGGAGCGAGCTCGAGGAGGTCCGGGAGGCCCGGGAGGACGACCACCGGCTCGACAGGATGCGCCGGTGGGGCGAACCCCTGCCGAGGGCGCTCGCGGGGCTCCTCAAGTTCTACCTCGACCCGGAACTCCCCGCGCTCGTCGTCGCGCGCTTCCCCTCCGGCGAGGTCCCCTACGCCCCCCTCGCCAAGACGAGCCACGAGGCGGAGATCGCCGTCCAGACCGGCGCCGACCCCGAGCGGCTCCTGCTCGGCTACCTCGAGTGGGCGCGCAAGGGCTTCCACTTCTTCGCCGCGGACGCCTCGCTCGTCTGCACCGGTCCGGACCCGGCCCCGCCGGAGGAGTTCAAGGCGCGCCAGCTCGCGCGCCTGTCCTACCGGGTCGGACCCGACGGGGACGGGCGCCTCCGCTGCCCTCACCTCGTCGCCGGGGAGCACGTCCCGTCGCTCTCCGTCGGCTGGCCCGCCGCCGGCACCACCGTGACGGTCTGCCGACGTTGCGCGAAGGGGGACCGCCACCTCCTCTCGGAGATGAGCGCCCGGATGGCGATCCCCGACCCGGAATCGGCGTTCCCGGTCGCCGTCTCGCTCGAGGTCAAGTGCACCGGCCCGGACGACTGCCCCCACCGCTACCTCCCCGAGCTCCCCCGCGGCCTCCGGAAGGCCTACCACTTCGGCAAGCTCGCCGACCGGGAGCTCCTCGACCGGTACGAGGAGGAGGTGCGACCCCTCCTCGAGCGGTCGCGGGCGCCGATCCTCGTCGCGGCGGGGGTCTGCTACGGGGCGGACCGGGCCCGCTTCATCGACGCGCTCCGCCCGACGGCCGAGGAGAGGACCGCGCTCGAGAGCGTGCTCCCCGAGGTCGGGGGGCTCTTCGAGATCGACGAGGCGGCGGCGAGCCGGGCCCTCGAGAAGCTCTGGCCGGAGCACGCGGAGACGATCGTCGCGGCCATCGTCCCCGACCCGGAGCGGGCCGCCCGACTCGTCCGGGAGGCGAAGGCCGCCCCGGGCCGCGTCAGCGAGCTCCTGCACCGAGCCGCGAAGGCCTCCCGGGAGCGGGAGACGCTCGACGCCCTCCCCGCGTACGAGGCGCTCGCCCCCGAGGCGGCGTTCCTCGACGCCATCGCCCGGGCGTTCCGCTCGCAGGGCGCGAAGGCCGCGGAGAAGGCCCTGTTCGACCGGCTGCCGCGAGAAGGCAAGGAGCGGGGGCTCGCCTTCGGCCTCCTCATCGTCCTCGGGCGGGACGCGGCCCACGCCTGGCAGTTCACCGATACCGAGCGGACGTTCGGTCGGAGCCTCGCGGCGGCCCTCGCGCCCCTCCTCCAGGACCCGGCCGCGGCGTACGACGCGGCGATGGCGCGGGCCCTCGG
This sequence comes from Thermoplasmata archaeon, assembly GCA_030039825.1. GTDB lineage: Archaea > Thermoplasmatota > Thermoplasmata > Lutacidiplasmatales > UBA184 > Lutacidiplasma. Next base: position 2,705 of record JASHUV010000191.1, on the reverse strand, counting down.
GGCGGCCGGCGTCACGGACTGGGGCCGGCGGATCTAGGCGTCAGGTCGTCGCCGCGGGACGGCCGACCCTCAGCCTCTCGAGGGCGGCGCGCTCCTCGAAGTGGAGCTCCGGCGCCGGGACGACGAGGGCGTGGAGCGGCGGCCCGAAGTCGGTCGTCGCGAGCGCTTCGAGCGGGCCGAAGAACCCCCGGGCCGACTCGGTCCCGACGCGGGCGACGACGGCGAGCTCCTGGCCCGGCGGGAAGAGCGCCGGGGGCCGGTCCCGCTCGCGCAGGAGGGCGAGCGCGTCGTTCGCCGTCATGAAGCGGCCCTCCTCCGGTCGGAGATCGAGGAGGAGGAGGGTGTGGGCGCCGATCCCCCGGTTCGACCGGACGACGTCGAGCGGGGAAGAGGGGGCGAAGCCCGGCTCGGGGAACGGGAGGGAGGCGATCCGGCCGAACTTGTAGGCCATCAGCCCGAGCAGGCCCGGGGCGGCCGTCACGATCGAGGCGTTCGGGAGGTAGCGCCACCGGTGCCCCGCGGCCTCCACGGCGCGGCGCAGCGCCCCGTGGGTCGTCGCGGTGAACGGGTCGCCCGGCACGAGCAGGACGACCGGGCCCCCGCGGTCGAGGGCCGCGAGGATCGGCCGCTCCGATTCGAGCTCGGCCCGCGAGAGGCGCGTGACGGGGCGCCCGAGCCGGGCGGCGATCCGGTCGAAGGCCCCCGCCCGGAGACGGCTCGTGTACTCCTCGGCGAAGATCTCCCGCGCGAGGTGGAGGCACTCCCACGCGCGCTCGGAGAGGTCGCGCTCGTCGCCGAGGCCGACACCGACGAAGCCGAGCTCCGCCGCCATGGACCGGGCTACCCTCGAACGGCCATCACCGGGCAGGGGGCGAGGCGGAAGAGGTCCTCGAGGAAGCGTCGCGTGAGGAGCGGCCCCTCGGGGTGGATGGCGTCCTCCCCGATCAGGAGGAAGCCGAAGCGGACCCGGGCGGCCTCCTGGACGATGAGCTCGGGGAGCCGGCGCCGGGCCCCGAGCAGCGCCTGGGAGAGGATGGAGCGGCGGTGCTGGACCGGGACGCCCCGGGGGGTCCGGGACGTCGAGGGCCCCCGGCCGCCCTGGCCGCGCGGGGCGAGGGCGAGGGTGACGATCGGGATCCCGTGGTGGGCCACGGAGAGCTCCTCGGCGATCCGGAGGAGCTTCGGCGCGGGGCTCTCCCCGAAGGTCGGCAGGAGGATCCTCGGCGCGGCGTCCCCCGCGAGGGCGAGCCGGTTGACGACGATCACATCGCACGGCGCGTGGTGGAGGACGGAGGTGGCGATGTGGCCGAAGAACGGGTTGTGGGAGCGCCGGTCGCCCCGGAGCGTCATGACGATCCCCTCGATCCCGTGCGCCTCGGCCCGCTCGAGGATCTCGCCCGCGACGTCCGGGCTCGCCCGGACCTCCGGGTCGACCCGGACGTCGAGCGCCGCCCCGGCCTCGTGGGCGGGGACGACGAGGTTCACCGATTCCCGCCATTGGCGGGTCAGCTCGGGCAGCGTCCGGGTCGGGATGACGTGGAGGACGCGGATCTCCCCCTCCGTGTCGAGGAGCTTCGCCGCGAAGCGGACCATCGGCTCGACGAGGGAGGGCTCGCTGACGGGCAGGAGCAGGCGGCCGTACACGTCGCGCTAGCCCTCCGGGTGGCGTCGCCCGGGGTCCGGGACGAACCGCGCCGTCGGAGCCCGCACGCCCGGCTCGGCCCCCCGGTTCAGTAGCTCTCCGGGTGGAGCATCGTGCGGACGAGGTAGAGGATGAGGGCGATCGAGAGGAGCGTGAACGTGAGGACGCCGAGATGGGCGAGCACGTCGGCGATGAGGGTCACGCTCTCTCCATCCGGTCCCCGTTCAAAAGCTCGTCGACGGAGACGTCGTCGCCCGGCCCCGGCGCCGTCGCGGGGAGGGGGGCTCCCGCCCGGGGTCGGCGACCGGGGGCGCCGGGGCGGGATCGGGACCGGAGGGCGTCCCGTCGCCGGCCGGATCCGGCCGGGAGGCCCCGATCGCGCGCGAGCGGGCCTCCTGCGAGAGCCGCCGGACGATGCGGCCCATCGCCTTCTCCCGCCGGGTCTCCGCCCTCTGGTAGCCCTCCTCGCGGGTCGCCGCGGTGAGGAGGAGGATGACCCGCCCGGCGGCGGAGCGCCCGGTCCGGCCCCGGCGCTGGATGGCGCGGATCTCGCTCGGCGTCGACTCGAAGAAGACGACGATGTCGACGTCCGGTATGTCGAGCCCCTCCTCGGCGACGCTGCTCGCGACCAGGATCGGGAAGCGGCCGGCCCGGAAGTCGTCGAGGACCCGGGCCTGGTCCGCCTGCCGCATCCCCGGGTCGTCGGCGTCGCGCGTCGCCTGGCCGACGAACCGCCGGGCGGGATGCCCGCGGGCGGAGAGGGCCTCCTCGATCCCCTGGATCGTGTCCCGGTACTGCGCGAAGACGAGCAGGCGGGGCGGGCGGTCGCGGGCGCGCTCGAACGCCTCGTCCACGACCTTCAGGAGCTCGTCGAGCTTGGGGTGGGAGCTCGCCCGGCCGCTCGCGAGCAGCTCGGTCGCCTCCCGGCGGGCGTCCACGATGCCGGCGAGCTTGAGGAACGCGACGTCCCCCTTCGAGGGCTTCTCCTTCTTCTCGACCCGCTCGAGGTACTGGAGGAAGGGGGCCACGCCCTGGGTCTCCAGGCGTTCGAGCGCGTGGTGGA
>JASHUV010000014.1 GCA_030039825.1 Thermoplasmata archaeon | reverse complement strand
GGCTCGTCCACCTCGCCGCCGCGCTCGACATCGGCGACCATGTGATGTTCCTGGGCAAGGTCTCGGAGGAGGAACGGGAAACCCTCCTCGCGACGAGCTCGGTGTTCGTCCTCCCGTCGGTCGTCGAACCGTTCGGGATCGCGGCGCTCGAGGCGATGGCTGCGGGCGTTCCGACGATCGTATCGAAGACGAGCGGTGTCGCGGAGATCAGCTCGGGCGTGTTCACCGTCGACTTCTGGGACGTCGAGGAGTTCGCGAGCCGGATCTCCGAGTTGCTCGCCTACCCGACCCTCCGCTTCGCGATGGGCGAGGCCGGTCGCGTCTCGGCGACGCGCGAGGGGTGGGCGGAGCGCGCCGTCCAGACCTCCGAGCTCTACCGGTCGCTCCTCGCCGGCGCCCGGCCATGAAGGTCGTCCTCTACCTCCACATGCACCAGCCCTGGCGGCTCGGGCGCTTCCGCTACGTCGATCTCGGCAGCGACCGGCCGTACGTCGACGAGCGCCGCAACCTCGAGATCTTCAAGGGGATCGCCGACCGGTGCTATCGGCCGGCGCTCCTAAGGCTCTCGGCGGCGCTCCGCGAGTACCCGGAGTTCCGGTTGAGCCTCTCCGTCACCGGGACGTTCCTCGAGCAGGCCGAACGCGCGGCCCCCGACGTCATCGACCGGATCCGGGAGCTCGTCGCGACGCGCCGCGTCGCCCTGCTCTCGGAGACCTACTACCACTCCCTCGCCTTCCTCCTTCCCCCGCCGGAGCTCGCCGAGGAGGTCGACCGCCATCGGGTGGCGATCCGCCAGGCGTTCGGCGTCACGCCGCGGCTCCTGCGGATGACCGAGCTCGCCTACTCCGACGCGCTCGCCGAGTTCGCCGGCCGGGAGCGGTTCGAGGGGATGCTGATGGAGGGATGGGAGCGCGCGCTCGACGGCCGCCCCCCGACCGAGGTCTACGAGGCCGCGACCGCGCCGGGGGTGGCGCTCCTCGCCCGCCACTACCCGCTGAGCGACGACGTCGGGTTCCGGTTCTCCTCGTCCGGATGGAGCGAGTACCCCCTGACGAGCGAGAAGTACTGCGGGTGGATCGCGTCGACGCCCGGCGAGGTCGTGAACCTCTTCATGGACTTCGAGACGTTCGGGGAGCACCACCCGGCCTCGAGCGGCATCCTCGACTTCCTGTCGGCGCTCCCGGGGGCGATGCGCCCCCACCACCACGTCCAGTGGGCGACGGTCGAGGAGGCGATGGCGCTCCCCCGGCGGGGCCCGGTGAGCGTCCCCGTCACGATCAGCTGGGCCGACCAGAACCGCGACCTCGGGGCGTGGCTCGGGAACGACCTGCAGCGCTCCGCCTTCGAGGCGGCGAAGAAGGTCGGTCTCGCCGTCCGGCGCTCCGGCGAGCCCGAGCTCCTCGAGACGTGGCGCCGGCTCCTCACCTCCGACCACTTCTACTACATGTACGTCGGCGGCCACGGGGCCGACCTCGGCGTCCACCAGTACTTCAGCTCGTACGGGAATCCGTACGATGCGTACGCGAATTATATGAACGCCATGACCGACCTTCGACGGCGCGCGGTCGCGGCCGGGGCGCCGGCCGCCGGCGCCGCCGAGGCACCTACGTCCCGGGGTCGATGATCACCCAGCTCGCCGGGAACGGCCGCATCCTCCTCACCCTCAACGACACCGGCGAGTGGGAGGACCTCTTCTACCCGTTCCCGGGCCAGTTCCAGCACCTGAGGGAGCACCGCCTCGGCCTCTGGGACGAGGGGAGCTCGCGCTTCCACTGGTTGAAACCGGGGAACGGCCTCGCCTACCAGGGGCCGCTCCCGGGGGTCGAGAGCTACCCGACGACCGTCTGGACCGGCGACGGGCTGACGCTCGCCACCGAGGAGATCGTGCACCCGAACCACGACGTCATCCTGCGCGTCGTCCGGGTCACCTCCGATCGCGAGCGCCGGGTGCGCCTGTTCTCCTACCAGTCGTTCATGATCGCCGAATCGATGTACCAGGAGACGGCGTACGTCGACCGGGCGAGCTGGTCGCTCGTCCACTACAAGCGGGGGTTCTACTTCGAGCTCTTCGGCGACCCGGCGTTCGACCACGCCGTCTGCGGGGAGCACACGCTCAAGGGGCTCCAGGGGAGCTACGTCGACGCCGAGGACGGCCGGCTCGAGGGGCGGCCGATCGCCCACGGGGCCGCCGATTCCGTCCTCCAGTGGAACCTCCACCTCCGGCCCGGGAACCCCTCCACGGTCCGGATCGTGCTCGCCCTCGAGCGGAGCCCCGACGCGATCCACCGGGTACGGGACGAGATCCGCGCGGCCGGCCCGGGCCGGTACGAGTCGGAGGGGAAGGCGTACACCCGGGCGTGGATCGCCCGCCACCCCGTCGACCGGGCCGACGACCTCGGCGAGCCGGTCCGGCGGCTCGTGCGCTCGAGCCTGCTCGTGCTGCAGCGCTCCTGCGCGACGAACGGGGCGATCATCGCGAGCCCGGACACCCGCTCGCTCGCCGTCGGCGGCGACTCGTACAACTACTGCTGGTGGCGCGACGGGGCCTACATCGCCATGGCGATGGACGACGCGGGCCTCGGCGCCCACGCCGGACGGTTCCTCGACTTCGCCCAGCGCTGCCAGGGCCCCGACGGCGCCTTCCTGCACCGGCACTTCCCCGACGGGGAGATCGGGAGCACGTGGCACCCGCCGCCGTTCCTCCAGGTCGACCAGACGGCGAGCGTCGTGGCCGCGGCCGCCCACCACCTCGCGCGCGGCGCCGACCCGGACGTCGTGCTCGGGATCTGGCCGATGGTGAAGAAGGCGGCGAACTTCCTCGTGGGCTTCCGCGACGAGGCGACCGGGCTCCCCGCCGCGAGCTACGACCTCTGGGAGGAGCGCCTCGGCATCCACGCCTACTCCTGCGCGGCCGTCGCCCACGCGCTCGAACGGGCGACGGAGATCGCCCAGACGCTCGGGAAGGAGCACCCGCGCTGGGCCGAGGCCGCGGAGGAGATCCGAGCCGCCACGCTCGAGCGGATGTGGGACACCTCGCTCGATCGCTTCATCCGCTCCCTCGATCCGCGGGACGAGCGCATCGACGCCTCGCTCCTCCTCGCGCTCGACCTCGGCCTCCTCGCCCCCGAGGACCCGAGGTTCCGCCGGACGATCGCCTCGGTCACCGGTCGCCTCTGGAAGCCCGAGGTCGGGGGCCTCGCGAGGTACGAGGGGGACGAGTACTACGGGCCGGAGAACCCCTGGGTCATCTGCACGCTCTGGCTCGGCCTCGCGCACCTGCGGATCGGCGACCGCCCGAGGGCGCGCGAGCTCATCGACTGGACCGCGGCCTGCCAGACCTCGACGGGCCTCCTGCCCGAGCAGGTCGAACCGGCCCGCCGGGAGCCCCGGAGCGCGACGCCCCTCGCCTGGTCCCATTCGACGTTCCTCGAGACCGTGCTGCGCTACCGGTCCGCGGGCGGGCCGGCCTCAACGGTATAATCTGCGGCCGCGTCGGAGGGACGTGAGCCGCCTCGCGCCGGCGGGCGCGTTCGGACCCCGTCGGGCCTCCTCGGGACGACGCCGGGGCTCTCGGAGCCCGCCATGAGGTTCCGGGGCGAGAACGACGCCTTCGGCGGCCCGGGCATCGAGCCCCGCTGGACGCAGGCGAACAAGGAGGGCGTCGGGACGAGCGCCTACCCCTCGAGCAAGGTCTGGTTCACCGTCTGGCGAGGGGTCCTGACCGAGATCTACTACCCCCTCGTCGACCACCCCCAGGTCCGGGACCTCCAGTTCCTCGCGAGCGACGGGCGGACGTTCTTCCACGAGGAGAAGCGTCACCTCCTCTCCCGGGTCCATCGGCTCGGCGACCACGCCCTCGGCTACCGGATCACCGCCACGGAGCCCTCGGACCGCTACCGCCTCGAGAAGGAGGTCATCACCGACCCGACGCTCCCCGTCGTCCTCGAGAGGGTCCGGATCAAGCCGGGGCTCGGAGGGCCCTGCCCGACGCTCTCCCTCTACGCGCTCCTCGCTCCCCACCTCGGGGTGGGCGGATGGGGAACGACGGGTACGTCGTCGAGCAGGGGGGCCTCGAGTTCCTCGTCGCCCAGAAGCAGGGGACCTGGCTCGCGATGGGCGCGAACCGGCCGTTCCGCCGGGCGAGCGTCGGCTACACCGGGGCGAGCGACGGGTGGACCGACCTCGCCTCCGACTACCTCATGGACTATGAGTTCGACCGCGCCCTGAACGGGAACATCGCCCTGACGGCGGAGCTCGACGCCGGCATCGGCGACGAGTTCGTCCTCGGGCTCGCCTTCGGGCGGGGACTCCCCGACGCCGTCACGACGCTCCTGCTCTCCCTGACGGTGCCGTTCGACGAGCACCTCGCGCGGTACCGGGAGGGGTGGGCCCACGTGGCCCACGTCCTCCGGCCCCTCGCCCCGCACTCCGGCGACAAGGGGAACCTCTTCTACGCGAGCCACAGCCTGATCCTCGCCCACGAGGACAAGACCTTCCCCGGGGCGCGGATCGCCTCCCTCTCCATCCCGTGGGGGCAGGCCCAGTCCGACGACGACCGCGGCGGCTACCACCTCGTCTGGACGCGCGACCTCGTGCAGTCGGCGATCGGCCTCCTCGCGGCCGGGAACGGCCGGGCGGCGCTCCGCACGCTCGTCTATCTCGCCGGGAGCCAGCGGGACGACGGGGGCTTCCCGCAGAACTTCTGGCTGAACGGGGAGCCGTACTACGGCGCCATCCAGCTCGACGAGGTCGCCTTCCCGATCCTGCTCGCCGGCCTGCTCGGCCGCGAGAAGGAGCTCGGCGAGTTCGACCCCTGGCCGGTGGTGAAGCGGGCGGCCGGCTTCCTGCTCGCCTACGGACCGGCGACCCAGCAGGAGCGGTGGGAGGAGGCGGCCGGCTACTCCCCCTCGACGCTCGCCTCGAACATCGCCGCCCTCATCGTCGCCGCGCACTTCGCCCGCGACCGGGGCGAGGACGCCTCGGCCCGCTACCTCGAGGAGTACGCCGACTATCTCTCCGATCACGTCGAAGCCTGGACGGTCACGACGAAGGGGACGCTCCTCCCGGGGGTCCCCCGCCATTACGTCCGGATCCGACCCGCCGACCCGATGGACTCCTACGTCGACGGCCCGGCCGATGCGGGGACGGTCCACCTCTCGAACCAGGCGCCCGGCGACCCGACCGAGTTCCCGGTCCCCGACATCGTCGACGGGGGGTTCCTCGAGCTCGTCCGTCACGGGGTCCGGGCGGCGCACGACCCGCTCATCGCGCGCTCGGTCGAGGTCATCGACCGGGTCCTGCGCGTCGAGACGCCGTACGGCCCGGTCTGGCGCCGGTACAACCACGACGGCTACGGCCAGCGGGACGACGGCGGCCCGTTCCTCTCCTGCGGGGTGGGGCGGGCCTGGCCGCTCCTCACCGGCGAGCGGGCGCACTACGAGCTCGCCGCGCACCGCTCGCCGACGGCCCTCCTCCACGCGCTCGAGCGGTTCGCCTCCTCGACCGGGCTGCTCCCGGAACAGGTCTGGGACCAGCCCGACCGCCCGGCGCTCCACCTCCAGCTCGGACGCCCGACCACCGCGGCGATGCCGCTCGTCTGGGCGCACGCCGAGTACCTCGAGCTTCTCCGATCTGTCGCCGACGGCCGGGTCTTCTCCTGCCTCGCCGACGTCTCCGACCGGTACGCCGCACGACGTCGGCCGCCGAGCGGCTTCGAGATCTGGAAACTGCACCACCGGCCGACGCACGTCCCGTCGGGCCCCGTCCTGAGGATCCAGGCGAGCGAGCCCTTCCGGCTCCACTGGTCGGACGATCGCTGGTCGAACCCCCGCGACCTCGAGTCAAGCTCGACCGGGCTCGGGGTGCACTACGCGGAGCTCTCTACGACCGATCGGCCCGGGGCGACGATCGTCTTCACGTTCTACTGGACCCGGCGCGAGGCGTGGGAAGGCCGCGACTTCGAGGTCCGGGTCGACGCCGCGGGGCCCGCCTTAGGTCTCGGGGCCGGACACGAGCCTGGGCCGAGCTAACGGCCGAGCGTCGCATCCCCCGAACCGAGGCGCTGCCGGCGTCGGTCGACCATCGATCCCCCGGCGCGAGCGGGGAGCTCGACATGGGCGCGCGGGAAGGGCCTCCGTCAGGTCCGCCCCCGGACCGGCGGCACCGAACGTCCTACCTCGCGGCGGCGCGGAACATCGACTCGATGACGGCGAAATCCACCTGATCCGCGCGGGAGAAGCGCGCGCACCCTTTGCCGAGCTTCGCGGCCTTGAGCCGGGAGCGGTGCGCGGCGAGGACCTTCGGGCCGACGTAGACGGAGATGTACTGCACCTGGCTCGCGAACGCCACGCCGGCGGCCGGGGGCCTAAGGTAGGTCGGCATCCCGTACTGCATCGACTCCTCGAACCCGTCGAGGCACGTCCGCGCGAGCGAACGGAGGCGCACGACGACCTCCCGGCGCGCCTCGGGGAGATCCGCGACGTACTCGTCGACCGTGGCGGCCCGGCTCTGGACCATGATCGCCCAGCGCGGCCCACCGATTTCATGCTTGGGGCGCGGCGAGGGGGGCGGTTCGCTTCGGCCCTAGAACAGGGGAGCCTCGTACCTTCCGGAGAAATCGACCACGGCCGTGGTCCAGTTGCCCGGAAGGACCTCGAAGTTGACCTCGTAGCTCCCGGGCTCGGCGACGAAGGAACAGGTCCCGTTGACCCCATCCTCGTTGGTTCCCGGAACGAGGTCTCC
>JASHUV010000190.1 GCA_030039825.1 Thermoplasmata archaeon | reverse complement strand
TCGAGCAGTCGGGTGACGATCTCCAGCTCATGCCGACGGACCCGATCGTAGGCCCGGTAGGCGGCGCGGCGGTCTTCGGGCATCTCGAGGAGAGATTCCGGTCATTTAGACCCGACTCCGCTCCACTGGAAGAGGGTCCCCTCTCCCCGAGAACACCAGACGTTCACCGAATTATGGGACACAGCTGCCGCGCGGCGCGCCCTCCGGCCGGCGCGGGGGTCGGTCGAGCATCTCCGCCGTCTCCGATGGCCGGCGGAGGGCGGACCCTCAGACGATGGCGGCCGTGACGGACCCTTCATCCGGGACCTCGATCACGAACGCATATCCCGCGTTCTCGATGGACGCTCGGGTCAAGATGAGGAGCTGCTCCCCCGCCTGAAGATCGGAGGCGGGACCCGCGCCGGAGCCGCACTCCGTCGAATTCGGGGGCGGCGAGGGAGCCGGACCGGCCGCCCAACCCGACGAGGTCCCGTCCTCGTACGCCACCCAGCACCCCGAGACGTCGATCACCCCGACCGCGAGGAACGGGGCCCGGTTCCCGGCGGAGTTCTGGAGCTCGAAGCTGAGTTGCTCCGCCGTGACGAACGCCCCCATCGACTCGATGGGGATGCTCGTCTCGTACACGTTCCCCGACGCCACGGGGTACTGGCCGGCCGACGTTCCCGCGCCGACGGCAAGTTCCGGGCCGCCGAAATCTCCCGGGCCGGAAGGCGCGCGGGTCGTCGCCCACGCCACGACCGCGCCCGCCGCCACGAGTCCCCCGATGGCGATCGCGAGCGGGAGGATCCTCCTCGCCGTCCACGTTCGCCCGGATCGCGGGGCCCGCTTCGACTCGTGAGGGTCCATCTCGGCCCTGGTCGTTCGACGGTCGTCGAGGATGATGAACGTTCGCCTCGGAACCGGCGGTCCGCCGGAGCCTAGGCACGCCTCCGGAGAACTCCCGGGGTGCGCCACGTTTATATCGAAAAAGCGATATCGGTATTTCGATAAGGGGTCGGCGACCGATGTGGATGTCGCATAAGAAGCGGGGGCTGCGCCAGTTCGTCCTCGCGATCCTCTCGAAGGGACCGAGGAACGGGGCGGAGATCATGAACGATATGGAGGCCGTCACCCACGGCTGGTGGCGGCCCTCCCCGGGCTCCGTCTACCCGTTGCTCGACGAGATGGTGAACGAGGGGGCCCTTCGTCGGCGGGACGACGGGCGCTACGAGCTCGCCCGGGCTCCGGAGCACAACTGGGGCTGGCCGGCGACCGGCCCTCGGACCGTCGAGGAGGCCGTCCGAGAGATCGCCGGGCTCACCGCCTACCTCGAAGACCTAAAGCGTTCCCCCGGTGCGTTCCCCGACTCCGCCTCGGCGGACCTCGACAAGATCGTGGAACGCCTTCGCAAGCTGAGGAACTAGAGGAGAGGACCATGTCCGGAGAGGGCGCGATCATCGCGGAAGAGCTCGTCAAGGTCTACGGCGGGAAGGTGCGGGCGGTCGAAGGGGTCTCCTTCACCGTGAGACCGGGGGAGATCTTCGGATTCCTCGGGCCGAACGGGGCGGGGAAGACGACGACCGTCACGATGCTCGCGGCCGGCCTTCGCCCGACCTCGGGCCAGGCGATCGTCGACGGCGTCGAGGTCAGCCGGGACCCGGAGGAGGTCAAGCGGCGGATCGGCGTCATCTTCCAGGAGGGGACCGCCGACGGGGACCTCACCGGACGCGAGAACCTCGAGGTGGCCGCCGGCTGCTACGGGATGAGCCGGTCGGACGGCAAGGAGCGGGCGACGGAGCTCATCGACAAGATGCAGCTCACCGACGCCGCCGACCGCTACGCCAAGACCTACTCGGGGGGCATGCGGCGGCGCCTCGAGCTCGCGGTCGGCCTCATCCACCGCCCGAGGGTCCTCTTCCTCGACGAACCGACGCTCGGGCTCGACCCGCAGGGACGCGCCGGGTTCTGGGAGTTCATCCTCAGCCTCCGGAAGGAGACGGGCATGACCGTCTTCGTCACGACCCACTACCTCGACGAGGCCGACGGCATGTGCGAACGCATCGCGATCATCGACCACGGGAGGATCGCCGCCACGGGCTCGCCGGCCGAGCTCAAGGACAAGCTCGGTGGCGACGTCGTCACGATCCGCACCTCGGGCCCGACGCCGGATGTCACCCCGGTCCTCCAGGCGATCCGAGGGGTCTCCTCGATCACGAAGAAGGACGACACCTATCGCGTCAAGTGCATGCAGGGCGAGACGTTCGTGCCGCTCGCCGTCGAGGCCGCCTCGAAGGCCGGGGTCGGCGTGACGGGCGTCTCGGTCAAGCGCCCGAGCCTCGACGAGGTCTTCCTCGAGTTCACGGGCCGCGAGTACCGCGGTGAGGAGGGTCCGACCGAGACGGACAAGGCGGTCATGATGGGCCACATCCGCCAGAACCTGAGGGGGAGGCGCTGATGCTGACCGAGCTCGTCGCGCTCACCCGGCGCGAGTTCCTCAAGCTCGCCCGGAATCCCCAGGCGATCTTCACCTCGCTCCTCTTCCCGCTCGTCTACCTTCTGCTGTTCGGGAACGGGTTCAACCTGAATCCCCTCGCCGAGCTGCAGAACCCGACCCAGGCCCAGATCAGCGCCGCGCTCGACTTCTACTTCCGGGGCGCCCCGAACTACTACTCGTACTTCTCCGCCGGGATGGTCGGCTTCGTCGTCGTTACCTCGACGCTCTTCATCGGGGCGAACGTGATCTTCGACAAGCTCTTCGGCATCTTCAAGCGGACCCGGGGGACCCCGGCGCCGTCGGCCGCGGTCTTCGGCTCCCGGCTCATCGCCGGGGCCGCGCAACCGATCGCGCTCGCCTTCCTCGTCCTCGGGCTCGCGCTCCTGTTCGCGCACATCCCCGGTCTCAACGGCCTCCACGTGACGCAATCGATCACCCCCCTCGGCGCCGGCGAGGTCCTCGCGGCGATCGTCCTCCTCGCGCTCATGTTCGCGACGCTCTTCCTGACGTTCGGGATCCTGCTCGACGTCCCGCAGACCTACTTCGCCGCGGTCAACCTGCTCAACCTGCCGGTGCTGCTCACCTCCGACGCGCTCTACCCGTGGGGCACGATGCCCGGCTGGCTGCAGACGATCTCGCAGTACAACCCGATCTCGCTGTGCGTGAACGTCCTCCGCGAGACGTTCTTCGGGTCCGCGGTCTATCCCTACCCCCCGGCGATCTACCTCGGGGGTCTCCTCGCGTGGGCGGCCGTCCTGATCGGGATCGCGCTCCTGCTCGTGCGGCGCGCGCTCCGGCCCCTCGAGTAGGCCCGGTCGGCGGGCTCCGGCCGCCCCGGGTTCCCCCGGCCCCGGGGGACCCGCGGCGGGGCCTACCGGACCGGCGCGAAGGCGTGCTCGAAGGTGCCGAGCGCCTGCGCCGTCCGGACCCAGAGTGGGACGAGCGCCTCGAGCCACCGGGCGCCCTCGAGGTTGCCGATGTCGAGCGCCGCCGGCCACCCGAGGCTCTTCAGGACCTCCTCGGTCCGCTTCTTCGCGGCGGCGTCGTTCCCGCAGATCATCATCGGAGGGTTCCCCTCCTTGAACTTCGGATCGATCATCCGGACGTTGCCGACGGTGTTGAAGCACTTCACGACGTGCGCCTGGGGGAGCTTCCGCTGGACGCGCTCGGAGAGCGAGTCGGTGGTGCCGACGAGAAGTCCGGGGGGCATCCCGCGCGAGAAGTCGAGCGGGTTCGTCGCGTCGAGGACGAGCTTGCCCGCGAAGTTCGCCGGGCCGGCGAGATCGAGGGCGCTCTCCGTCCCCGCCCCGGAGGTGGCCAGGATGACGATCTCCCCGTGGCGGGCCGCGTCGGCGAAGCTCCCGGTCGACGCCCCCGCGCCGACCTCCTTCTTCCATTCGGCGAGCTTCTTCGGGTCCCGCGAGCCCAGCATCACCTCGTAGCCGTGGCGGGCGAAGCCCCGCCCGAGCTGCTTGCCGACATCGCCGCTGCCGAGGATACCGACCTTCGTCTTGGCCGTCATGGTCGGGGTCGCGAACGCCGTCCCGGGGTAAGTGCGTTCGGTTACGCGAGGGTGAGGGCCCTCCGGCCCCTGGAACGACCGGACCCGGTTCGGTCCGCCCCCGTTCCGAGCGATCCGGGCACGGCCCGGGAGGCTTATCTCCGTCGGATCGGTCGGCGGGGGGAGACCCGGTGGCCGCGACGGTTCCGCTGGCCGACTACCTTTCGCCCGGGTTGGAGTCCGTCAACGGACCGTCGGTCCCGCACCTGATTGGCTGGGGAGCTCCGGACGCGTTCAGCCTGCCCCGTCCATTCGCCTTCCCGACCGGGCCGTTGATCCCCCTCACGACCCGATCCGTCGCCCAGACGATCCGCCGCATCTGGGCGTTCGCCGCCGAGGCGGGCTTCACGGTCTCCTCGCAGCACCCGCCCCTGTTCAATCCGGAGCACAAGTGGTTGCTCCAAACGAGATCGAGCGGATGCGTGCTGGCGGAGGCGGCCATCAACGTTCTGCCAGCTCCCGGACTCCTGCATTTGGAACCCCAACGCTACACGAGCTCCGTCCTCTGGGCGAGCGTCGCCCTCGCCGCCGAACCTCCGCTCCCCCCCGGCGCGACCGCCGAAACCGTCGTGCCGCACGCGGTCGCCGTGGGCGGGGCTCGGGCGACGTCCGCGCTGAGGGCCGGTAAGGGGAGATCGTGGCGGACCTTCGAACGCGTCGATCCGGATCCGGCCCTCCAGGCGTTGGCGGTCCAATTGGGGGAAAGCCTCCGGGCGCTCGCCTGAGCCTCGGACGGCAGCGGCCCGCGGCGCGCCGCCCGCCGGCGTTATCCTTGATCGAGGGGTGAGCGGGGCGAGGCCGGATGTCGGGAGCCGTGCCTCTCGGCGACTACGCCCCCCACCGCCTCGACGCGGACAACGGACCCGAGGTGCCGCCGTTGTCCGGCTGGCTCGGTCTCGCTCCGGCCCGCCTCCCGGACGGACCGACGATCTCCCTCACCTCGCGGTCCGTGGCCCAGACCATCCGGGGCTTCTGGGAGTTCGTGGCCGCCGCCGGCTTCGCGATCACCGAGCAGCGACCTCCCGTGTTCAACCCGGATCACAAGTGGCTCGTCGTGCGCCGGCCGAGCGGGTATCTCCTCGCGGAGGCGGCGATCACCTACCTCCCGTCCGGCCTGCTCGAACGCCAGCGGTACACGAGCTCCGTGCTGAGGATCACGATCGACCTCGACCAAGGGCCGGCGGCCCCGGCCGACCCCGACATCGAGGCGGTCGTCCCGCACTCCGTGAGGGCGGCCGCGGCACGGGTCACCTCCGTGCGCTATACGAACGGCCGGGCGGGGGTCAACTGCCGGAACATCGAGTCGTACCAGTCGGACGGCGCCCTCGACGCCCTGGCGGCCCGGCTGATGGCCGGGATCCAGCCGCTGGCGTGAGGCCCGCCGCGGAACCGGCCCTCCGCGGCGCGGGGGGAGCGGCCTCGCGGTGGGGGGGATCGACCCGACCCCCGCGCGCCGCTCACTCGGCCTTGAGGTACTTCGCGGCGACGACCGTCCCGGCAAGGATCATCACGAACGCGAAGAGGGCGAGGTAGCCGAGGTAGGTGAGATCACTCCCGGTGAACTGCCCGTAGGTGAGGACGCTGCGGGAGAGCTGCGCCGAGTAGCCGACGGGATTCACCGCCGCGATGTCCTTCATCCATCCCGGGTAGATCGACGAGGGGAACATCGCCCCGCTCGCGAACATGAGCGGCATCGTGATGAAGTTCGACACCACCCCCGGCGTCTGCCAGTCGGTGCTCGACGCGGTCACCGCGAGGAAGAAGGCGGAGAAGCCGGTCCCGAGGAAGACGAGGCCGAGGATCCACGCCGCCCACATGAGGGGCGTCCCCTGGAGGTGGACGCCGAAGGCGATCCCGGCGACGAGCATCACCGGGATCTGGACGAGCCCCCGAACGGCCGACCCGATCGCCTTCGCGAGGTAGACGGTCGCCTTGCTCGTCGGGGTGATCAGGATGCGCTTCATGAAGCCGAACCGCTTGTCCTGGATGGTGCTCATCGAGCCGAACATCCCGATCGACAGCATCCCGGTCGAGAGGACCCCCGGGAGGAGGAAGGAGAGGTAGCTCGTCCCGGGAGGGGCGTGGAGGAGGAAGGTGTCGAGCTCGCCGGTCGGCAGCTGCGAGAGGAGCCCCCCGAAGAAGGCGAGCCACATGAACGGCTGGACGAGGGTGATGACGATGACGAACGGGTTGCGGAAGGTCTTGATGAGCTCCCGCGCCAGGAGACCGTAGAACGCCTGGAACTGGCCGCCCCGCAGCTCGGTCCGTTCCACCGACTCCACGGGGAAGGCGAGACCGCCGGTCGCGTTCTGCGTGCTCACTGCCGGGCCCTCCGGAGGTTCATGTAGAATTTACGGTAGTCCTGGACGTCGCCGCTGCCCTGGTCCAACCGCTTCCCCGTGATGTCGATGAAGACCGACTCGAGGCTCGGCTTCTCGACGTTGATCCGTCGGATGCCGTCGGTCTTGAGGGCGTGGAAGAGGCGCGGCAGGACCTCCTCGGCCGAGCTGACGCGCAGGATCCAGGTGTTCCCCTGGCTGCGGACGTTCGAGACCCCGGCGATCGCCGCCAGGCGCTCCTCCGTCACGGCCTCGGAGGTCTCGAGCTCGACGAAGTCGGCCTTGACCCGGCTCTTGAGCTCGGCCGGGGTCCCGGTCGCCACGAACTTGCCGTGGTCGATGATCGCCACGCGGTCGCAGAGGGCGTCGGCCTCCTCGATGTAGTGGGACGTCAGGAGGATCGTCACGTCGAACTCGCGGTTGACCCCCGTGATGAGCCCCCAGAGCATCCGCCGGACGTTCGGGTCGAGCCCGATCGTCGGCTCGTCCATGAAGATCACCTCGGGCTGGTGGAGGAGCGCGAGCGCGATCTCCATCTTCTTGCGCATCCCCGTCGAGTAGGTCCCGACCTTGTCCTTCTTCCGGTCGGCGAGCTCGAAGTACTCGAGGAGCTGCTGGGCGCGGCCCTTCCAGTCCGAGAGGCGCTGGAGCTGGGCCTGGAGCCAGAGGTTCTCCCACCCGGAGAGGTCGTCATCGAGGATGACCTCGGCGGCGACCCAGCCGACCCGCTTCTTGACGTTCATCGGGTCGCGGGCGACGTCGTAACCCGCCACCGAGGCCGTCCCCTCGGTGATCGGGGCGAGCCCCGTGAGCATCTTGATGATCGTCGTCTTGCCGGCCCCGTTCGGGCCGAGGAGCCCGAAGCGCGATCCCCTCGGGACCGCCATCTCGACGTGGTCGACGGCGACGAGCTTGCCGTAGTTCTTCGTGAGCCCGTGCGCGAGGATCGCGTCGTCAGCCATCGCGACCTCCGCTCCGGCTCCCCGCGACGTCCGCCGCGAGGCGATCGGACAGGTCCTTGAGGGCCCGGGTCGCCGCGGCGCGGTCCTCCCCGCTCAGGCCCGCGAGGGCCCTCGCGAGGTGCCGGCGCTGGGCCTCCGCGACGCGGTCGATCCTCCGGCGACCGGCGGGCGTGAGCGAGACGAGGACCTTCCGCCGGTCCGTCGCGTCCCGGTCGCGGCGGACGAGGCCCGCGGTGACGAGGCCATCGACGAGCCCAGAGACCGTCGAGGGTCGGGCCCCGATCCTCGGAGCCCACCCGGTCGCCGGTCGCGAGCCGGTCCGCCTCAGCCAGCGGAGGACGAGCATCTGGGGCATGGAGAGCCCCGCGCGGACGGCCTCCTGGCGCACGATCCGCATGGTGCCCTGCAGGAGCGCGAGGAGAGCGTCCTCGAGCCCTTCCGGCGGGCTCCTCGGCGCGGCGGCGGTCCGTCCCATAGTTAGGTCGGGAGTCGAAATAAACGGCTTCCTCATAACATGAGCGGTCCCGGCGGCGGGACCCGGGCGGGGAAGGGCCGCCCCGGGGGCCCGGCAGGAATAAGCCCGCGGGCGCGCCTCGCCCCGCGATGGCCGAGTCGGCCCGGGCGGAGTGGGACCCGCTCCGCGAGGTGATGATCCACCGGCCCGGCATCGAGATGTTCTTCGGCCTGACCGAACCGTACTCCTTCCTCTACGAACGGGCGTTCGGGCTGACGGGAGCGGTCCAGGAGCACGAGTCGCTCGAGCGCGCGCTCACCGCGGCCGGCGTGACGGTGCGTCGGCTCGAGCATTTCGCCGCCGACCTCGCCGTCCGGCGGCCCGAGATCCTCGACGGCGTCCGCGCGGCCGCGGGCCGGCTCGTGCGGTACTCGGGGCCCCGGACCCTCGTCGAGGAGGCCCGTCGCTCGCTCCGCCGGAACATCGAACGGTTCGACGCGGAGACCCTGTTCGACCTCCTCCTGTTGAGGCCCTCGGTCCATCTGAGGCGGGGCCGGGGCGAGCGCGTCATCTTCCCGACCGTGGCCCTCGACACGCCGCTCGCGAACCTCTGCTTCCTGCGGGACCAGCAGGCCCTGACGGCGGGGGGGTTCGTCCTCGGCCGCCTCGCGAAGCCCCAACGTCGCCACGAGGCCGAGCTGACGAGCGCGGTCCTCCGGATGGGTCGGGCGAGGATCGCCGGCCGGATCGTCGCCCCCGGGACGTTCGAAGGAGGGGATTTCCTCCCGATGGGGGAGTTCGCCCTGCTCGGTACCGGGGACCGCACGAACCGCGCCGCCGTCCGCCAGCTCCTCAGGATGCCGATCGGGGTCGACGAGGTCGCCGTCGTCCGCCAGCCCTCTCACCCCGCGCTTCCCGACGGCGATCCGGACCCGATGATCAACATGCACCTCGACACCTACGTGAACGTCCCCGGGCGCGGCCTCGTCGTCGGCTGCGAGCCGCTCCTCCGGCGGGCCCGCGTGGAGGTCTACGCTCGAGGGGGTGGAGGGGGCATGCACCGCCTCCCGGGGAGCCACTCCCTCCCGGACTACCTCAAGGCGAAGCGGTTCGAGGTCCTGCCGATCACCACGCTCGAGCAGATGTGCTACGCGTCGAACTTCCTCTGCCTCGCCGACCGGCGCATCCTGGCGGTGGAGGTCGAGCGAGAGCTCGACCGCGTGCTCGCCGGGCTCGCGCTCGCCGCCCGGCGACGGCCGCGCCGCTACGCGGCGCTCCTCGCGCTCGCGCGGCGCGAACGGGAGGAGCTCACGGACGGCGACGGCTTCTTTCCCCATAAGCGGTCGGTCCGCGAGGCCGGTATCGATGTCACGCCGCTCACGTTGCGGGAGCTCACCGGAGGGTACGGGGGCGCCCACTGCCTGACGTGCGTGCTCGACCGGTCCCCTCGCCGCTCATCGTCCTGACGCTGCGGCCGCGGCGCGAGCCCGGAGCGTTCCGATCTTGCTCACCCGAGACGGCCCGGCCCGTCGGGGCCCCCCCCGTCCCCGCGCTCCAGGGCTCTCCGACGGCACGTTCAAGAGGTAAACGCGAGCAGGGCGATCTCCGCGGAACATGCCGGACGACGGTCCGCGACGGCGGGAGGGGCGGTGCATCTCCGGCGGCGAACATCCCCTCGAGCCCGAGGTGGTTCCCCTCGGGGGCGAGCCCTCCCGGCCGTGCCGGGCCCCCCTCCTTCGGGGAGCGACCTCCGGGGCGGAACGACCGCTAGCTTCGAGACCGCGGCCCGTCACTCCACGCCGGTGGGCTCGCCGTCCGGGCCGAGGGAGATCCGCGTGAGCCGCGCGTCCTTCGGGAGGCCCGGCATCGTCAGGATGTCGCCGAGGTAGGCCACGATGTATCCGGCGCCGTCGGCCGGCACGAACCGACGCACGTTGACGCGGAAGCCCGTCGGACGGCCGAGCTTCTTCGCGTCGTCGCTCAAGGACCTCGGGGTCTTCGCCATGCAGACGGGGGCCTCGCCGGGGAGCTCCTCGAGCGGGTCGGCGAGGGCGCGCGCCGCCGCCTCGGCGAGCTCCGCCCCCTCGCCGCCGTACATCGTCCGGACGATGCGGTCGATCTTCGTCGTGAGCGGATCGGAGGGGGCGTAGATCGGCCGCGCGCGGCGTCCGCGCTTCGCGACCTCGAGGGCGGCGTGGGCGACCGCCTCGCCCCCGGCCCCGCCGTCGGCGAACGGGGTGCTGGGTTCGGCCGCCACCCCCCAGGAACGGCACGCGGCGAGGACCGCGTCGAACGCCGCGGGATCGTCGCCCGGGAACCGGTTGAGGGCGACGACCGGCTCGAGCCCGAGGCTCCGGAGGTTCGCGACGTGCTGCTCGAGGTTCGCGAGACCCGGTCGGAGATCGGGGCTCCCGCTCCCGGGCGGCGCGTGCGCGAGGAGGCAGGGGAGGCTCGCAACGAGGACCGCCGCACTGGGAAAGAGGTCCCCGAGGGGCGAGACGAGGTCGACGAACTTCTCGGCCCCGAGGTCGGTCGCGAACCCCGCCTCGACGAGCACGACGTCGGCGAGACGCCGCCCGATCTCGAGCGAGGCGAGCGTCGTCGTGGCGTAGGAGAGGTTGCCGAACGGGCCGCCGTGCACGAGGGCCGGCGCGCCCTCGGAGGTCTGCACGAGGTTCGGCCACCGGGCCCGGCGGAGCAGGGCCGCCATCGCGCCGCCCACGCGGAGGTCGCCCGCGCGGACCGCGCGACCGGACCGGTCGCGGCCGATCCTCAGCCGGTCGAGGCGGGCGACGAGCTCGTCCGGTCCTCGCGAGAGCCCGAGGACCGCCATGACCTCGGAGGCCGCCGTGATGACGAAGGAGCTCCGGCGGACCGGGCCGTTGCCCGCCCCCCGGCCGATCTCGATGTCGCGCAGGGACCGGTCCTCGATGTCGAGGGCCCGGGTCCAGGAGATCGTCTCCGGATCGAGCCCGAGCTCGTTCCCATGGTGGAGGTGGTTGTCGACCGCCGAAGCGAGGAGGTTGTGGGCGTTCGAGACGGCGTCGATGTCCCCGGTGAGGCCCAGGTTGACCTCGGCCATCGGCTCGACCGTCGAACGTCCGCCGCCGGCGCCGCCGCCCTTGATCCCGAAGACGGGACCGAGCGACGGCTGTCGGAGGCAGGCGACCGCACGGACGCCGAGCCGTCGCATC